>CAXTSI010000464.1:0-2631 GCA_964246695.1 uncultured bacterium | reverse complement strand
GAGTGGCAGTGAAGACCACACCATCAGGTTGTGGGATGTTAGTACTGGCGTTTGCCTCAAAATTTTCCAAGGACATTCCAATCGGGTATTTTCAGTTGCCTTCAGAGCACAAGGTGATATCCTGGCTAGTGGCAGTTTTGACTCCTCGGTGAGGTTATGGGATATTAGTACAGGTCAAGCCTTGAGAACTTTCCAAGGACATTCCAATTGGGTATTTTCAGTTGCCTTTAGATCGCAGGGTGATATTCTGGCAAGTGGTAGTTATGACCAAACGGTGAGGTTGTGGGATGTTAGCACAGGTGTTTGCCTCAGAACTTTTCAGGGACATTCCAATCAAGTCATTTCAGTTGCCTTTAGTCCCGATGGTCAAACGTTGGCAAGTGGCAGTGATGACAAGACAGTGAGGTTGTGGGATGTTAGCACAGGTGTTTGCAAAAGAACTTGCCGGGGACATTCCAATTGGGTACTATCAGTTGCCTTTAGCCCACAAGGTAATACCCTGGTCAGTTGTAGTGGAGACAAAACGGCGAAGTTATGGAGTGTCAGCACAGGTGAAGCCTTAAGAACTTTACACGGACATCGTGCTCGGATCTGGTCTATTGCCTTCAGTCCTAACGGTCAGACGCTGGTGAGTGGCAGTGAAGATCACACAATCAGGTTGTGGGATGTCAGTACAGGTGAATGCCTCAGAACTTTTCAAGGACATAGTGATGCGGTCTGGTCAGTTGCCTTCAGTCCTCAAGGCACGACCCTAGTTAGTGGTGCTTGGGACAAAACGATCAGGTTGTGGGATGTCAGCACAGGTAAATGCCTCAGAACTTTCCAGGGACATATGAATTGGGTTTGGTCAGTTGCCTTTAGTTCTGATGGTGACACGGTGGCTAGTGGCAGTGTGGATCACACAGTCAGGCTATGGAGTGCCAGCACAGGTGAATGCCTCAAAACTTTGCAGGGACATACGAATTGGGTACGATCGGTTGCCTTTAGTCCCGATGGCCAAACGCTAAGCAGTAGCAGTCATGACTGCACAGTCAGGTTATGGGATGTCAGCACGGGTCAGTGCAAAAGAACTTTGCAAGGACATACAAGTTGGGTGTGGTCAGTCGCCTTAAGTCCCGATCGTCAGACTCTGGCCAGTGGTAGCGAAGATGAGACAATTAAGCTTTGGGATCTAAGAACAGGCGAGTGCTTAAAAACTTTGAAAGCAGAAAAACCCTATGTGCGCATGAACATCACAGGGGTTACAGGTTTAACTGAAGCGACTATTGCTATATTAAAAGCTCTGGGGGCAGTTGATTGAAAAAGCCCGATATCAAGCGCGTGACCAAAGCTTAGGAAAAAGGTCACAATCTATAGGATCGCCAGCGTGAAGGCTGTGAATTGAGTTAACTTCTTTGACGCCAAGCTCGTTGATATAACTGATAAACGTATCTGGGCGAGGATCGTAAGTAACACCATCACCAGCCCAACGGGTTGCCAAGGCGCGTCGTCGTGTACTGGTAGCATTGCCTGATGAACCATGAATCGTGAGCGCATGATGCACTAAGCAGTCACCCGGAGCCATATTCCAAGAAAGCAATTCAAGCGATTGTGAGTGAGCTACTGCTTCTGCAAGGGCATCTTTTTCACGGATCGACTTGCGCCATTGGTGCGAACCTTTGATGTACTGTACCCCACCACTTTCTTTAGTAACAGGATCGAGGGCTACCCAGAGCGAACACATATTCCAGCCTTGTAAGGGCCAATAAGGCTGGTCGTTGTGCCACGGGGTAGGTTTTACAGATCCAGGCTCTTTGACTAGCAGGTGGTCAAACAAGAAGTTCACTTTTTCGGCTTTGAGTATTTGTGCCGCGATTGCAGCTGCAGGAGACTCAAAGACAAAAGTACGAAAATCGGCATTTCTTGTCCACATGAAAACATCCAGATGTAAGCGACCTCCCTGCGTCACGTCTGTAGCGATGGGACCAGGGTTGGTCATATTCCAGTCAACCGCCGACCGGAGATGTTCCAACCATACGTCTTCAAACACACCTCTCAAGCAAACAACACCATCTTGTTCAAAAGCTTCAATTTCTTGATTCGTGATTTTCGGTATTTTTGCTGAACTCATTTCCGTTTTCTTTGAAGTTAGTATTCAACTGAGCTAGAGCTTTTTTCTGGTTTCAAAGTCGAAATTGTTCTAAAAAAACTTGATCTAACTGAAGTTCCTCCTTAAGAAGAACTTCAGTTAGATCAAGTTTGAGGCATTAAACGGATAGAGAACCCGAATCTATCATAAGCCGGGTAACGTAGTTAGTAATCCTGACTCGAATTCATTGACTAAAATACCATCCAAATCAATTTCGATGTCATTCAAAACTTTGAGCAAGTCTTCGACGTTGTTCTCAATCACGCAGCTGGTGAAATCCTGCTGCTGCGATTGTTGTTCGATGTTTGTAGTCGTTGTAGTTGTCATTGTTTTCTCCTTGTAGTTGTCTCAGATAGTATAGTTAAAGGCACTTCCGACAAGTTGTCCTCAGTCTTCAGGTCCCGCACGCCTGTGGGTGAGATCTCAGATGATCACCCACAGGCTTGTGTAAGTAAGTCGGCGGGAAAATTTATAACTATGTAACAAAAAATTAACCACTACGA
>CAXTSI010000463.1:0-7198 GCA_964246695.1 uncultured bacterium | reverse complement strand
AACTAACAACTAACAACTAACAACTAACAACTAACAACTAACAACTAACAACTTACGAACGTACTACCACAGGCGTTCCCATCTTGATCTGCTTGTACAACAATCGGATATCAGGATTGCGCATTCTCAAGCAGCCGTGGGATATAGCACTGCCCACTAGTTCAACTTCCGGTGTGCCATGAAAGCCAATTTGATTACGTCCATCTGACCAAAAACCAATCCATCGGTCTCCAAGAGGACTATCATGTCCAGCCCCAAATATCTTGCCGGTAATCGGGTGACGCCAGACAGGATTGGTTTGCTTATTTAGCACGCTGAAAGTACCTATGGGGGTTTCCCAACCCTTCTTACCGACAGCGATTGGGTAACTGGCTATGACCAAATTTTGTTTGTAAACATAGACGCGGCGATCGCCTAAATCAACCACTACCTGCTTCTGGTTAGGTGCAAGGCTATTAGATGATTCTTGTTTTGCCGACCCTTGAGTCAATAACGACTTTAAAGGGGAATTGCCAATTGGATTTTGTTTATTACCCTGCAAAAAGTAGCTTGCTTGGGTACTCGTTGCTCCCATAGCTATGGCATTTCCACTACTCCCCGAATTACTACTACCAGTCCCCGAACTACTATCATTCCTCATAGAAGCAGTCATGCGCCAATGGACAGCGAGAGATAGAATTGCTGTACCAAAACAGAGCCACATTACTATACGCGCTACAGATTCATTTCTTACCATCGCCATCGTCTATATTTCTCCAGCATATCTAGCTGATACATCATGCCCCATGCGCCCCAACCATTTTCCCATCTCTCGATGCCTTAATGACTATTTTTGATTACAATTCCATTTAAGCAGTAGACATCTCCGATCCAATTACCAAAAATTTACAGACTTTTATCACTTCCCTCATAAATATCTCCATAACCTTGGGCACACTAGGGCTATGCCGATTGTGGCACTACCTATAGTTTAAAAAATGACGGAGAAAACTCTTACTTTTTGGAACTGTAGAAATGCAAGAACAATCATTACTGGTGTGGGTGGAAGAAAAACTATGTTGGAAAAACTATTGTTAGCAGTCACAATTACATTTTCCCTCAATCTATTTTTGCACTTTCGCGTACCTAATCAAACCAACACTGGGAAGAGCGAAGTGCAGCCAACGGAAACATTACCACAGATTCTGGTGACAGCGATGTCAAAAAAATAACATTTAAGATGAGCCAATTGTTGTAAACCTTAAACGAGAAGGCTTTTGACATGAGTTGATCTTACCGAAAAAGGCAGTAAAATTTGACTTTCAGCAAATGCAGAATTTTCGGAAGCTTGAATTAATAGCATGATTACTATGTTTTGTCAATAGCACATGGTCAGATGTCAGTGGTTGCACAACGACATACTCCCGAACCAGTGTAAGATTACCTATCTTTTTTACTTCTTTCTTGGCGTACTTGGCGCGGCAGTTGCTTCACTTGGGGAGACCCCAAGACCGCACTGCCTCCAGAAAGGCGGTTCATTAAATAAGGTATTCTTTAGGCGGTTCGGGAGTAGGTGGGAAAACAGCCATAGACTCGAACTGTAGCCAATTAGCGCGCCACACCTGTAGAGTTCAGTGTTCCAGTCATAAATCCGTCACTCACCAAAGAAACTTCCCACCCATTAGTATGTCTAATTAATAGGGATGTTTAAAAGCCAGTACGATCTATGACTCAATCGATTACTGTATCCTGGTCAACTGTTGAGACGAGGCTTCCAGAAGCGTTGGTGCAAGTTGACAAACTCTCCAATCACGACCTAATCTTGCGCTGTCAAACAGGACTGCGCCCCGATCGTGCCGCGTTTGCAGAACTATTGCGCCGCTATCAATCCCAAATCGATAGAGTTTTGTACCATCTGGCTCCAGATTGGCATGACAGAGCTGATTTGGCTCAAGAAGTTTGGATTCGAGTGTATCGAAATATTAACCGACTACAAGAGCCGTCAAAATTCCGGGGCTGGTTAAGCCGCATTGCTACCAACTTATTTTACGATGAGTTGCGCAAACGCAAGCGGGTTGTTAATCCCTTGTCACTGGATGCTCCCCGGTCGGTAGATGATGGCGAGATGGATTGGGAAATTGCTGGCGATACTCCCGGTCCTGAGGAAGAACTGACGACTAGAGAGTTTTACGAGCAATTGCGTTCGGCAATTGCGGATTTACCAGAGGTGTTCCGGACTACAATTGTCCTGAGAGAAATCGAAGGTTTAGCATACGAAGAAATTGCCGAAATCACTGGTGTGTCGTTGGGAACAGTAAAATCGAGAATAGCGAGAGCTAGATCCAGATTACAGGCTCAGTTGCAAAATTATCTAGATACGTAAAATCAATGAATGCAGGGTAATGGCAAAATTTGTTAATTCATTAAGAATATTTATACAAAAGCAGATAGCTTCTGCAGTCAGGAGAAAAGTTGATTAATTTTTCCAGCTTGTCCGATCCCTTTACCCGTTTAGGAATTGGTAATGTTAAAATGACTACTGATTCTCAGTTTGACGACCGTTCTCGCTTGCAATTTTATATGGATTTGCCAGATGGGAAGGACATGCATACCAATGAATCGACGGGTACTATGGATATGGTGAAGCGCGATCGCTTCGAGTTATTGAGTGCTTACCTCGATGGTGAGGTGACAGCAGCCGAACGCAGGCAAGTAGAAGAATGGTTGGCAGATGACCCAACAATTCTATGCTTGTATAAGCGATTGTTAAAGCTCAGGCAAGGCTTGCGGACTCTGCCAGCGCCGCTACCACGACAGCCAGTAGCACAAACAGTCCAAAACGTGTTGACAAGTTCGCGTCGCCGTTCTAAAACAGCTTGGATGTATGGAGGTGCTGCCATTGCTGCTTGTGTCATCAGCGCCTTGTCAAGCTTAATACCAAATGGTGAATCAAGAGTATCGAATCTGGCTGAAAAACAATCAGCACAACCAATACAACAAGCACAGTCATCGCCGCCTGCGCCTGTTTGGGCTTCACCCCTAATGGTTGCTATCAATAACCCCGTAGTCCCAATTCCGAAAACAGCAGAAGTGTCTCCTGTAGTCTCGCCAGAAAACAAAGAAAACAAAGTGGAATTGCAGCCTCAATCACAGGAGATCAACTAAAAAGTTAGGAGTGAGGAGTTAGGAATAAATGTCAGAGTTATGAGTGAAGAATTATAAAGAAATGTCAGAGTTATGAGTAAAGAACTATAAAGAAAAACTCCTCACTCCTCACTAAGCGCAGCGGTTCCAACAGCCATCAGTTAGGACAACGCCTTCTAGTTGGCAGATCGACTCTTTGGTCATTAAGTAGACCCAAGCACAACCAAGCGATCGCTCCTCTAGGTCGTAAATCTCAATCATTTGTCGATAGTAGAGGTTTTCTGAGGCATCTCTTGCAGGCTGGTAATCTTCCAACTCATCCAGCGCCATTAAAATTTCTGGGTTAGTAAAAGAGAGTAAATATCCGTAGACAGGTCTATCTCCAAGCGTCATCGCAGGAAAGCCCATCGGTAAAGCAAACAGTTCACCGAGTGTGATCGCCGGAGTCGCATCTAGTACTTTACCAGCACAGTATTTTTGATAATTCGCTTCACCAGGTTTGAGTGTTCCATAAACGAAGACCCGTAACAAAGGTGAAAATTTTTCTTGGACTTCAGCCATCCTTACTTTTAACCGCGTTTTTCTTGGGCATTTTTTCAAAAAACTTCACACGATCGCAAGTGGTGATCTTGCGGACACTGGAACAGTGATATTCCTGACCGTTGAACTCCAGGTAATTGACAGTGATTTCCACATTTATTTCCTGACCAGATTGAGTTCTGTGAGTAGATTCAAAAGTGAAACAGCTTTTCTGTTTAAGTTCCTGTAAAAATGACTGCCAAGTTTTTGCTGGAAAATTTGGGTCGATATCATGAACAGTCATGGTTAGCAATTGTTCACGGGGGTAGCCGAGAGTCAGACAAGCTGCTTCATTCACGTAAACAAATTGAGCATCCGAATTCACAAAAAAGATCGCATCCCTAAACGTATCTAGATAAAACTGGCTGAGTCGCAGTGCTGATTCTGCTTTTTGCCGATCAAAGATCTCCTTTTGCAAATGCGTATTCTGCTCAATAAGTTGCTTTTGTAGCCTTTGGATAGTCAGGTTATTCTCAACACGGGCAAAAACCTCTTCTTCACTAAACGGTTTGGTAATGTAATCTACTCCTCCAACAGCAAAAGCTTTGACTTTATCGATTACCTCATCCAAAGCACTGATAAAAATTACTGGAATGTCGCGGGTTTGCTCCGAGGCTTTCAGGTGTTGACAGACCTCATAGCCATTCATGTCTGGCATCATAATGTCAAGCAAAATGAGATCGGGTGGGGCGGCTTGTGCTGTCTTTAAGGCTGTTTGCCCATTAATGACTCTCCGAACTTCATACCCTAGCTGAGTGAGCATGGTAGATAAAAGTCGTAGATTGTCTGGGGTATCATCAACAACTAAAATATTTGCTTTAGGTGGCTGAGCTTGATTGTTATTCATTCTGTTCTGGTTGTGTTAAATCAATGACTTTATCAATCCGGAAGTTATTGACCCAATCAGCCAGAGTGTTTGCCAGAGGCGCAAATTCCTGAGGAATTTGCTCAAGCAGGTTAAAAATGAGCTTTTCATCGGTACACAGTGCCGCTTGATGTAGCTGTGTTACCCATTGAGGAGGCATCTGAGCCAGAGCCTCTTCTAAGGATAAATGCTCAGGGTAAGCATTTTCTTCTAATTGGTCTTTCTCAAAGGCTTGCTGTTCATAGACATACCGCACCCCTAAATATTTAGCCATCTTTTCCAAGATCACTTCCTCCTGAAATGGCTTGCCCACAAAGTCGTCACAGCCTGCGGATAAAACCACAGATCGTTCCTCGTCAAAGGCACTAGCAGTGAGAGCAATGATGATGGTAGCTTGACCCTTTAAATGGGCTTTGATCTGTTTGGTAGCTTCATAGCCATCGATCACTGGCATCCGCATATCCATCCAAATCAAGTGCGGTTCCCAAGTTTCCCAGATGCTCACTCCTTCTTGACCATTTTCAGCTTCACGCACCTCAAAGCCAAGCCATGTCAGCATCTTGACTAAGAGTTGGCGATTTTCCCATTTATCTTCAACTATTAAGATGCGATACTTTGGTTGGTTAGGCGCTAAGCCAATCACTCGTTGCTTTAGCTGTGAATTTGAAACCGCAGCGACTTCTGCTGGGCTAAGCTCGATATTAAAGGTAAAAACCGTTCCTTGACCCGCAGTACTTTTAACAGTGATATCTCCTCCCATGAGGCGAATGAATCGTTGGCTAATGGTTAAACCTAGACCAGTTCCTTGTTGAGATCTCCGACCAGTTTCAGTTTGAACAAAGGGTTGAAATAACCTTTCAAGCTCAGTTTGTGCAATGCCAGAGCCAGTATCTTCGACTTCAAATAACAAAGTAGACTGTTGACTGTTGACTGTTGACTGTTGACTATCAACAATTTTGACTCGCAATGTCACCTCTCCCTTTTGTGTGAATTTTATGGCATTACCAAGGAGGTTTATCAAGACTTGGCGTAATTTACTCTCGTCTGTTCGCACATATCTAGGAACTTTGGGACTACGCTCAAAGATCAGCTGTAAACCTTTGGATTCTGCTTTTAGTTGAAACATCTCTTCAAGAGAGTCAAGCAGAATGTACAAATCAAAACTATTTTCATTCAGTGTCGTTCGACCTGCTTCAATTTTTGCCATTGATAACACGTCATTGATCAAGGTCAGCAAATGCTCACCACTACGACTAATAATTTCTAGATTTTCCATCTGCAAAGGACTGACAGAGGGGTCACGAGTTATGAGCTGGGTGAAGCCCAAGATGGCGTTGAGGGGAGTACGAAGTTCGTGGCTCATGTTAGCGAGAAATTCGCTTTTGGCACGGTTAGCCGCTTCGGCTTCCTGAGCTTTCACCTCCAATCTATGGCTGTAATTCTCTAACTGCTCACGAGAAATTTTCAACTGTCGCGTTAGCCAATAAACTCCAATTAACAGAGCGGTCACTGAAACCAGCCCTACTAACACAATCGTTCCTGCCAGTTGGCGGGCAGGGGCAAAGGCTTCTTCTTGATGCATCTCCACCAATAAGGCAAGATTTTGGTCATTGAGCCAGCGATAAACCCCAACGACTGGCACTTTGGCATAGTTCTCATAAAGTCCAAAGCCACTGACTCCACTCATTGCCGCATCAATGGCTTGGCTACGAACTCCTTCAGGGAACTCCTGCGTTTTGGCTTGCCCTTTAGAAATTAAAGTATTTTTAGTTTTCAAAGAGCTAACCAAGTAAGTCTCACCGCTTTTACCCAAGCCTGTTCGTTGCCGAACAATATTATCAATTCGGTCTAACTTCAGGTGAGCTAAAATAACACCTTGGCGTACTCCTGCTTTGTCGCGCAGAGGTGTTGCTAAAGTTACTGATGGTTTGCCTGTGACAGGTGAAACGTAGAAAATTGGGGCGAAGGCATCTCCTGGCTCAAAGTGTTCAAAATAGGTAAGGTTGGCTAAAATTTCGTAAGTACCTTCACGAACCTTGTTAGTAGATAGAATGATCTTATTGCTACGATCGAGAATAAAAATCTCCCTCAAACCAGGCTCGCTCTGGGCTACATTCCTCAGGTAATCTACGAGACTTTTGTGAGCGGCAAGATAATCTGCATCAAAAGATTTGGCATGAAAAAGTATCTTGAGATTCCTTTGTATGTCTGGAAACTGATTTATGAGGAGAAATTCCCGTTGCTGGTCTTCAAACCAACGGTTAATTTCTTCCTCTTTGAGGGTGGCAGCAACACTAAGTCGATTGAAAGCAGCCTGCTTTAGTGCCTCTCTAGCTTTAAAGAAGGCAACTCCTCCCACCACACCAACAGCCACTAAGGACAGGAGTAAGAAGGAACTGGCAATTTTAGTGGTGAGGTGCTGATTCCAGAACTGCATTTGTCTTACTGCCATTGGGCGAAAATTTGCTTGATCCGCTCAATTGCCCGATCGGCTGCTTGCCTTGGGGTAATACCATTTACAACTATGCTATTGAGAGCTTTGCCCCAAACATTCTCTGCCAAAACTAAGCTGTAGGCGTAACCGTTCAGGGGGGAGTGCCCTGGAACATACCCATTGCCTAATTAATCGCT
>CAXTSI010000462.1:0-7210 GCA_964246695.1 uncultured bacterium | reverse complement strand
TGGTCAATTCAATTGAAAACTGCTGTAAGTAAACCGTATTTAGTTCATCCCGATCACCGCTTAGCAGGAACCTGCAAGCCTCGACGCTCGATCATTTGCCGCACTTCAGGACTGGGGTTGTAATTATAGCCAAAGGAGGAGCGCTCCGAGTCATCCATAATTTGAGGCGTTAGCAACACAATTACCTCTTGGCGCTGATTTGATCTGTTTGTTTTTCTAAACAGCGAACCAAGGAGGGGAATATCACCCAAAATGGGAATTTTGGAGACAGTTGTCCGGTCCTGGTCTTGAATAATACCGCTGAGAATGAGCGTTTGACCATCTCGCAAGCGAATTAAGCCAGAAGTCAGGGAACGCTCAGACACTAAAACGATTTGCCCATTTCCTGTATCTTGTGAAGCTGCAGGTGAGCTGACAGTAGGAGCAACTGATAAAGCAACAAAACCATTGTCGTCAATCCGCTCAATTCTTACATTCAAGGTTAAGCCAACTCTTTGTTTGTCAACAATTCTCTCTGTTCTAGAGCCTCCAGAAGTATCAGTTGTTTGAATTTTTATATTTCCCACCACTTCCTGGGTCAGGTTGACAAGAGCTTGCTGACCTTCTTGCACAATTAAAGTTGGGTCAGTCAAAATCTTGGCGTTGCCAGTTTGCACCTGGGCTTGCAAACTGGCTAGCAATCGTTTGGGGTACTGGAAAAGAGTTGGGAGAGCAGCAGTAGCTGTACCCAGAGAACCTTGTGCGACGCTCGGTTTGCCAGTTGAATCAAATGTTACAATGCTATCTTTGGCTGGAGTAATATTAGAGAACCCTGGTTGTAGGGGGTTTCCAGTTGGCGAAATAGGTTTATAAAAGGTGCCAGCTCCAGCAGATTGAGTTTGTCTGGTATTGCCGAAGGCATCCACTACTGTTGTGCCTGGTGAAGTTCCTGGAATACTGACGGAGTTATTTGGGTCAAAGAAGGGAGCTGCTGAACTATATGGGTTATTGATAGTCGGTGTACTAGTTACACTGTTTGCCAGATCGCCTCTTGTCGCAGGTTTGACACCGCCAAAATTTACACCTGCTGCACCGCCCTCATTAACAAAGTAGTTGTTGCCAATACCAAAGGAAAAGCTGGAGTTAAAGTCCTGGATTCCTGAGAGGTTAACATCAACGACTTTGACATTAACTGCAACTTGCCGACGACGGATATCTAATTGAGTTATTTGAGCCATTGCCATCTCAACTAGCCTCGGAGTCCCAATCAAGGTAATGGAATTGCTGCGCTCGTCTCCTAATGCCTGTAAACCTCTAAGTAAGGGAGTTGAGTCTGTAAAGTTAACGCGTTGTGTTTCAAGTCTGTTTTCTGTTGTCGTCTGAGTTTGGGTGATGGCGGTGGCAACATTACCCACAGGCACAGCACTGACACTCGTAACCTGCCTTTCGCGGCTAACAGCACTTTCTGCCCCTAAGCCGACTAAAAAGTTTAGGGCGACTCCCACCGTTACTTGATTAAGTCGCAGGTTACGCATGACCAGATCGCGAGTGGCATTAGGTAGATTAGGTCCAACGAAAATCGTGCGTCCGCTGCGGTTAGCTTGCAGACCACTTAGGCGCAAGACATAGTTAAAAACATCTTGCACTGGCTCGTTTTCTATATCTAGGGAGATTGTCGGTCCATCACTTGTAGCGGCGGCAGGAGCACCTTGACCCTGACCTGTATAAGCCAAGTTCAGACTAGCCGCACGAGCAAGTAGTGACAAAACCTCTCGTACCGGAGCATCTCGCAAGACTAAGCGGGGAACACGTTCCTGAGTTCCTAAGTCAATGGAACTGGCAGAGGCATCCATATTCGAGATGGCAATGTCTCCTACTGGTGGGGCGACAGCTCTTGGCAAGAAAGGCGGTGTTGGAGTCATCGGTTGACTTGGTCCAGCTGCTGGTGCTGGTTTCCCGTCAATGGTGATTTGTGGGTTGGGAACAAGAACGTCTGGCTTTTGACTCAGTTGAGATGGGGTAGGAACCTGTGGTGTGGGCATCTTGCCCGCTGTAGGCTGTGGTGCTGCTGCTTGTGATGATTGTGGCGTGGGCGTCTTGCCCACCGCAGTTGGGGTAAAACTGAGAGCAATTCCGTTTTGCTTTCGCACCACAGGTTGACTACTGGGGGCGCTATCGATTCCTGTTACTAACACCCGGATGCTATTGGCATCAAGTTGAGCGATCGCCACTGAGGCAATTCCCGGTGCAGGATTGTCTTGGCGGAAACTATTGCCTTTCGATAAACGGAGTTGAGTATTAATAATGTCTGCGACTAAGGCATTGCCTCTTTGTGTCGTAAAAACTTGGGGGCGATCGCCACTATTCGTTTTCAAAACAACACTAATTCCACCATCAACTGGATTTAGCTGCACATCAGTAATTTGAGTCATCTGCGCCGACACTGATTGCGCTGCTAAAAAAATCATTGCGGTAGCACCCAATATTAAACTATTACCGTGAAGTTGTTTCACAGTTCATTCCTCACATTTGGTTGTTGATTGTTGGTGGCTAATTGCTAATAGTTAATTGCTAATCGTATTCAGGTAATTAGCCATTAGCAGCCCTCACTAGTTTTACTGTATGAATCCCGATCGGGGATTGAAATTCTATAGTTCCCTAAAATTCTTCCCTAATAACAGTTTTTAGTTCAAAGTTATCTCTCGTTCCCAGGCTCTGCCTGGGAATGCCTTATGAGAGGCTCTGCCTCTCGTTTTTGGAGGCAGCAGCCCCCCGGAATGCATTCCCAGGCAGAGCCTGGGAACGAGAAAAGTTGTACATGATGTTTAAATCACTTTTACTTCTTGGGTGGTGTTGCTGCTTTAGCTGTTGCAGCTAATTCCTCTTGACTCAGTGGCATTAATGCCTGTAATTGGAAAGATGTAGTAATCGCTGCTGGTCCAACCCTAGGTAGCACTTTGCCCGATTGAGCAGCAGGTTCTGGTGCCAAAGTAGATTGATAGTCTTTAACTATCAATAAAGGCTGTAAACGCTCAATATTACGGAGAATAGACTGCGTTTGTTCATAGGTTCCGACAATTTCCATATTGATGCTTTTACGTTTCAACTTGCCGTTAATCTGTGTTCCCAGGCTTCCATCGGTAATTACTTCAGGTTTTCCAGCAACAGGCACAAACTTCTTGAGTTTGCCTCTTACCGCAGAGGCAGGAAGTTGAGCATTGCCAGATTCAACCAAGCGATTCATATCCAGCAGCAATGTATCCAAGGTGTTTTCTTTAGCAAATAAAGCTAAAACCTGAAGTTGTTGCTGTTGAGAAAGTGTTAGTTCCGCTTTTACTTTGTCAATTTGTTTGATGGTGGCTTTCTTTTGCTCTATTTGTCCTTGCAGATCGTTCTGTTTTGATTGCTGCTGCTGATAAGTGTCCCAAGCTGGCAAGATCAGGTTAAGCAGCATGTAACCAGCTCCTAAGAGTCCCACCACCCCCACCGCAATGCCAATGATTTGCGGTGTTAGGGTTCTGCCAAAAATAACGGGGTAGGCTGAGGAAGCAGCCTCTAACTCCCCGTCTTGCTCAACAAAATTTAAATCTTCACTTAGCGTCATTTTGAAATGACTCCTGTTTGTTGCAGACTGCGAATTCGAGTTACTAGTCCCACTGTGCCTTTTTGCTCCAATTCTCGGATTAACTCAGAAGCTGGAACATCGCTCAGAGTAGATTGAATTGTGTATTTAACTATTTGAGGTGGTTTAATTGGTACACCTGTAGTTGATTGAGCAGCACCTGGAGATATTGGTGCATCTACTAACTCTGCTGTCGTAATTTTTGTCTCCGTGGACTTGAAGAAACGAGACTGTTGCAAAGTCAGCAAGAAATCGTTGACATCGTTAAAGGAGCGAGCAAACCCGTTAAGTTCTACTCCTCCAGCCGGATTGGGTGATGGCTGACCCTTCTCAGCAGCAGCGGGTGGAATTTGCTTGACGTTTTCGATCTGCACTGTCGCTGGGATGCGATCGCGCAAATCTTGCAACATTGCTGACCAAGGACGAATTTGGTCAAACACGGTAACTAAAGCTTGAGTTTCGCTCTTAACTTGGTTTGTCTGTTCCTTAATTTTGTTAATATTTCCTATTTGTTGATCTAACTGCTGTTTTTGCTGCTCAAGTTGTGCTATATTTTGCCCCAACTCAGTATTTTTCGCTTGCAATAACCACCAAATCAATCCCACCAATACAGGAAAAAACGCACCAAGGGCAACTCCCAAATACATTGGTGTGAGATCTCCAGCAGGAAAAGCTATTTTTACCTTATTGTTAGACTTTGGCTGATATTCTGGGCGGTCTTTAAGAAAGTTAATATCTAAACTGTACATTTGTTGGTTGTTAGTTGTTAGTTGTTAGTTGTTAATTGCTAATTGCTAATTGCTAATTGCTAATTGCTAATTGTGAGTCCAGGAAAGTGCAGCTTGTTTCCCGCGCCCTCTTAACTGGCGCTCCCGTTGGGTTAATTGTTAATTGCTAATTGCTAATTGCTAATTGTTCATTGTTCATTGCTAATTGTCATCAGTCTGACATTAGCGATTAGCCATTAGCCATTAGCCATTAGCCATTCCCCATTCCCCATTCACACCTCCCGCATACCTAAACCCAGCACTATCCCCAAACCAGAACGCTCCACTAAGGGGTATTTTTGCTCGTCAACTTGTAAGGAAAGAGCTAGCACAGGGTCTATTTGGACGGTGGGCAAGCTCAATCGTTGTGTAAAGAACTCATCCAGCTGTCCCAGTCCTCCTCCTGGTCCTGCCAGTACAATCTGCGCTACTTCCAAATTTTCAGATTGATTCAGGTAAAAATCAATAGAACGGCGCAGTTCATCTGTGAGTTCTCCCAAAACCCTCATCACTGCCGCCATAGCAGGATTACTCTCGGTGACTTCGGTTTTCCCACCATCCATGGGAGTTGCAGGAATGGACATTCCTTGCAACAGTTCCATATCTCGAGATGGGGGTAAATTCATTGCCCGTGACAAAGCAGTTTGCATTTGATAAGTCCCAATCGGGACTGTGCGCGAAAATTGCGGCACGCCGTTAACGATAATAGCAATTTCTGTGCAGTCGAATTCTATATCCACCAGCACAGCTGCTTCTTGCGGTCCAAATTGCCGGAGTTGATCGCGAATTGTCCGAATCAAAGCAAAACTGTTAATCTCTAAAACATCGATTTGCAATCCTGCTTGCTCAAACGTACTTATATATGTATCGGTGACTTCTTTACGAGTTGCAACCAGTAACACCTGTACCTTTTCAATGCCGTCCTCATCTACAAAGTACCCAAGTTTCTGATAATCCACATTAGCTTCTTCGCGAGGGTAGGGTAAATACAAACCTGCTTCGTGGTTTAACACCATTTCCCGCAGTTCTTTGTCATCTAACTCTGCTGGTACGGGTATCAGACGCACAATAGAATCTCGTCCCGGTACAGCAGTAGCAACGCGATTCGCTTTGATTTTACTATCACTCAGCGCCTGTTGGATTAATTGCGCCATTTGTGGAGGATCGGCAATTTGACCATCGATAATAACGCCTTCTGGAACTGGCACTGATGTTAAAGCGTCTAGTTTCAATCCTTGACGCTGCTTACGTAGCTGAACTACATTCACCCGTTGTGGTGCAAGTTCGATGCCAACCCCTCGATTAGATTTGCCAAATAAACTATTTAAGTGTGTAACCACAGTTTTGTACACAGGGCTGCTAAAGTGAAAAATTAGTCATTAGTTAGTGGTTAGTGGTTAGTGGTTAGTGGTTAGTGGTTAGTGGTTAGTAGTTAGTGGTTAGTAGAAAACAACCAACAACTAACAACTAACAACTACCAACTACCAACTAACAACTAACAACTAACAACTAACAAGTTAACCACTATGTTTCCAATTCAAAAATTTAAAAGATTAGTTGTTTGGGTGTTACTCGGCTTACTGACAAGCTGGATTGTCAGTTGTAGCACTGGTAACGTTGGTACGGGTACAAAACAGGCATCTTCAGGAGCCGCAAATATTGAGTTTTGGACAATGCAACTCCAACCTCAATTTAAGGACTACTTCCAAAGCCTGATCAAGACTTTTGAGTCTCAAAACCCAGGTATAAAGGTCAACTGGGTCGATGTACCCTGGTCAGCAATGGAGAACAAAATTTTAACAGCTGTCTCAGCAAAATCGCCACCTGATGTTGTCAACCTTAATCCGGGTTTTGCTTCTCAACTTGCAGGACGAAACGCCTGGTTGAATTTAGATGCAAAAGTCCCGACTGCAGTACGTTCCTCGTATTTACCTAATATTTGGAAATCTTGCACACTGAATGACAAAAGTTTTGGGATTCCTTGGTACCTCACCACACGGCTTACCATTTATAACACTGATTTATTAAAACAGGCAGGTATCAGCAAATCACCTGCTACTTACGTCGAGTTAGCACAGGCAGCTCAACAGATTAAAGCTAAAACTGGCAAATATGCCTTTTTTGTGACGTTTGTCCCGGAAGATTCTGGGGATGTACTAGAGTCCTTTGTGCAAATGGGGGTGACTCTAGTCGATAATCAGGGCAAAGCCGCATTTGCCTCTCCACAAGGCAAAGCGGCATTTCAATATTGGGTAGACTTGTACAAACGCGGACTTATTCCCAAAGAAGTATTGACACAAGGTCATCGTCATGGAATAGATTTGTACCAAGCAGGAGAAACAGCGTTGCTAACCACTGTCGGTGGAGAGTTTCTGGAAACGATCGCAAAAAATGCACCGACGATCGCTCAAGTTTCTGCCACTGCACCGCAAATTATCGGTGAAAACGGTAAGAAAAACGTCGCAGTGATGAACATCGTCATTCCCCGTGACACTAAACATCCTGACGCCGCCCTCAAATTTGCTTTATTTGTAACTAATGACGAGAACCAGCTAACCTTTGCCAAAGCAGCGAATGTTATGCCATCTACACTCAAGGCACTATCTAACAGCTACTTCAAAAATTTACCTGCTAATCCTACGCCTTTGGACAAAGCGCGTATTACCAGTGCCACTGACTTGCAACAAGCATCCGTCTTAACCCCAACACTGAAGAATTTCAACCAACTACAAAAGGCAATTTACGAGAACCTACAAGCAGCAATGCTGGGCGAGAAGACTGTGGATAAAGCGGTAGAAGATGCAGTGCAACAGTGGAACAGCAGTATGTAAGGGGAGTGGGG
>CAXTSI010000461.1:0-7250 GCA_964246695.1 uncultured bacterium | reverse complement strand
ACTTGCAGAAGCGATCGTCTTGCCATCGGGACTGAAACTGACGCAAATGACAGAACTGCTATGCCCTTCTAAGCGGTTATGCTCTCTAAATTTGTACTCTTTTGGCTGTAAGTACACTGCCTGCTGCAAGGCAGCCATTGTCAATATTCGGGAATCCGCTTTTGCCCAAGAAGCAAGTTTCAGTTTTCCTCCTGCTTTTAAAGCTTCGATCAGCGCATCTAAAGTTTGTCCTGAAGCATAAAACGCTTCTGAAGAATTAGTAAGGGCTTTAATTTCACTGATTTCGGCTTGTTTTCTTTGCTCTTCTGCTCGCCGTGCCGAATCCCACGCTGTCACAGCCAGCCCAGCTAACACCAATCCGGCTGCGGCTGAACTCATGAGGGCGTATCTGAGAAAACGATTCAGCTTTTGATCGCTAAGCTTTCTTTGCTGCCGTTCTTTCTCCAGTTCTGCCATCAACGCCGTTAACTTCGGTTCTTGTTGCTGACGGATAAACGCAGCTATGTAATCATGCACCAGTTGATAGCGGTCAGCAGGATTTTCTGGTAATAAAACTACGATGCCAGATTCCACAAAAATCTCCAACACCAAATCTAATTCTTGTAGAGACGCGATTAATCGCGTCTCTACGGTTAAACCCGTTACTAATGCCTGTAAATCCTGTTCCAGTTCCGCACGAGTTTTCAGTGGGCGAGTTCCTTTTTCATCTGTGAGCAAGTACAGTAAGAATTCTGCGATTTGCTGATTCTCTGGACCGCAGTCTTCAACCACTTCTGCTAGGTAGCGTTTTACCAGTTCTTCTTTTGGACCACGCTGTTCATACTCAGCTAAAGTTGTGATATTATCCGTTTGCAGTTGCGCCCCCACCACTTGCAACTCTATCGGACGCACTTCTTCTAAATTACCTGCGAGATCCTTTACTAGTTCATCAATCAAAGCAGGTTCTAAGTGAAAATGAGAACGCTCAGTTAATTGCTGAATAATTGATTTGGCATCATCGGGGGAAAAGTTACCTAACTCGTAAAGTACACGTTTGCTGAGAATATCAATGTCGATAATACTTATGCCAGGTAGGCGGTTACACTTCAGCAAATAATGCAGGTAATCCTCCCGCAACGACAAAATTACCTTCACAGGCAGAATATTGAGACACTCTCCCAAAAATTCAAAAAATTGCCGCCTTTTTGCTGGTTCTGTTTCGACAAAGAAAAATTCTTCAAATTGGTCAAAAATCAGCACTGGGCGGAGATTGCGCTGTTCGGTTTGCCGCAATTGTTTAAGGATAGCGGCAGCGGATGTTGTAACGGATGTAACAGATAAGTTATTTGCTATATCCGGTTGGTCAGAAATCATCACTGGGCGGAGATTGTCCTGTTCACTTTGCTGCAATTGTTCCAAAATAGCGGCAGCGGATGTTGTAACGGATGTAACGGATAAGTTATCTGCTATATCCGTTACATCATCCGTTTGGTCAAAAATCTGCGCCCAGTGCTGATTGTGCTGTTCACTTTGCTGCAATTGTTCCAAAATAGCGGCAGCGGATGTTGTAACGGATAAGTTATCTGCTATATCCGTTACATCATCCGTTGCTCGCTGTATTCCCTTCTCTGCAAGAGCTTCTACCAGTAATCTTCCCAAATCCTCCACCCAGTTGGTGTAAACTCTTATTGCTACAGGCAAATTATCTTGAGTGCCGATCGCTTTGTTTTTTAAAGCTGGCACTAGTCCTGCATTTACTAGTGAACTTTTGCCTACTCCTGATTGTCCATATATTACTATTAATTTATAGTCAGGGCGACTAATACGTTCGAGCAAACGTTCTACATCTAATTGGCGACCAGATGCGGTAATTTCTGGTGCTACGTTTTCTTGTGGAGACGCGAAATTTCGCGTCTCTACAATTTGGGGTAATTTTACCTGTCGTGTTGCTTCTAGTCGTCCCGCACCGATAAATGCTCGCAAGCCAAATTGCTGCTGAATGGAACGCCGTTCAAGTTTGGCTTTAAAGGCTTTTAGATATTGCTTTTGCTGGAAGTAAAGCTTTTGTAAATTCCTGAGAATATCAATATAAAGCTGCGGATTGCTGTCAGTGACACCTATTTTTTTAGCTGCTTCTAAATTACTGATGGCGGCTTGATTTTGGTCTAAATTTTGTTGCGATCGCGCCAGAATAAACAGGTATGAACTGGTAAGGTATGAGATTAGAGCTTTTTCCTGGCGATGAGAAATCGCGGAATTATTAGCTTGTAATGTCTGGGTTTGTTCGTGTAGTCCATGTAGAGACGCGAAATTTGAGCCAGCGCTATGGGCGGGTTCCCCGACTTGAGGCGACTGGCGTCGCGTCTCTACAGGTTGAGGGCGATTCGCCTGGGTTGGGTTGCTTTCGTTGGAAATGGTAGATAAAATTTCTAATGCTTTCTGAGCTAATTCTTTTGCCTCAGTCCACTTTTCTTTTGCTAGATCAACTTCAGCTAAAAAGCCATAATCCTGAGCTATTTTAATTGCATTTCCTTCATTTTCATGCAGTTGCAAAGCACGTTTGGCTAATTTTTGCAACTCCTCCCAATCTTCTAAATACCGTAAAATTATGCCAAATTTATCAATAGAATTTGCCACTAAATCTGGACGTTGATCAGCCTCAAATACTTCCAGACATTGCCCAAGATAATTTATAGTTGCTTTCCAATCAGAATTAGAATTATCTTGAGCCTGCGAAGGCAGGCTTTGTCCGTGTAGCCCCAGGCTTCCAGCCTGAGGGCGCTCCGTTGCATGTTTTCTAGCTTTTTCGTAATAACAAAAAGTAATACTTTCTAGTACTTTTCCTTGCCGTTGTAAATCATTCCGTTGTTGCCAAAAAGCCAAACTTAGTTGATAATATTCAATAGCATTATCTAAATTGTTATGAATATATTCGACTAATCCCAGCAAAAAATCGCAATTAGCTTTTACCTCTGGCTCCAGTACTTGTCCAGAATTTTGCAAATCTTGCCAAGCTGATTTGATTTGCCGACAATCTTCTAAACTCAGAGTTGAACTAATAGTAAAGAATTGCTCTGCTGTTTGTTGCAAGAAATCAATCAATTCATTGGGAGAAAGCGCAAAACTTTTAGTCGTAGCCCAACTTTCTAAATCAGGAGCAAACTGCATCATCTGCTTGTAGATTTCATCGTCTATCCACAACACCAAAGGGAAATGAAAATTATGGCGAAACTCCTCCCGTACCTGATTAGCGGAAGCCAGCATCTGAGGTAGATCCCCCACCGACTCTAAGCCCAAAACCATCAATGAGGCTGGAACTTCCTCCCCCAATTCTTCGCGAATGGCTGTATAAAGAGTCTTAGCTGATTCTTTAAGAACAAGGACGCGAATTTCAACTTTAGAGATTGCTCGCGATCGCTTTATTAAGTGTATTCGCCACCTGGCATAGTTACATCGTGCTAGAATCAGTTTAAACTGCCCAACAGAAGCTTCTATTGCCCAAGTTAGTTGTTGCAGCGATCGCTCGTTGTTGATCCGGACATCTTCTGGTTGGTGCTGTTCACTCATACAATTTTAGATTTTGAACCGCACCCTGTAGCGAATATTTATCTGCGTGTATCCGCTACAGAGTGCAGTTGCAATTTTAGATTTTGGATTACTCCCCCCACTCCCCACTCCCCACTCCCTACTCCCCATTCAACTCTTTCGCCTCAACTAAAATGGGATTGACATCAAACCAAGATTCGCCGCCATCACGATATTCAAACACAAATCGACTGCGGATCAGCTTCTGGTATCCTTGGTCATCACTGACCTTTTTTGTTTGCTTGACTTGACGTAGTAATTCCCACTCATCATGAGAAATCGGCATAGTCATTTCATTGCGACGAGCGCGAATCACTTGCTCCAATGTGTCACGATAAAGAGGAAATGACATTTCCTCCATAATCCATGTATTTAGCAGCCGTAGCAAGTCGCGGACATGACCGCCACTCATCCTACATAAGCGGTCTAGGGTTGCAGCACGATCGAAAATAAAAGTAATGTTACTGAGGCGCTGTTGTGGTTCCAAGTCGGGATAAGCTCTTGCAAGCACCATCTGGCGGATGAGTTCCATTCCCGTTTCATGAATACTGCCATCTTGCCATTGTACAGGCACCATTGGCAATACTTTAGGATCTTCAAGGAATCGCTGCGTCAGCGTTCCATAATCATTGGAGAATTTCAGAGCCAATGGCATTGTATAGATCATATGACAATTTAGCTTGGTGAGAAACTCACCCTGATCCACAAACAGATATTCTTGTTGCGGACGCCCCCAAGGTTTAGCGCGATTATCAATGCGGTCGAGATTGTCTACGATCACCACAAGACCTTTTTTACCTTGCTGTTTCAGTTTGGCGATCGCAGGTTCTATAAGTTCTTTATTAATCGCTTCTAGCAGCTTGGTTTTTTGTGGTGCGAGATACTGATTCAGTTTTTCCCGCAACTTCGCATCACTTTTTACCTTAGCAGTGATTTCCCCAATGCCAAGAAACAGAGAAAACTTTTCTTTTTCAGAGGTAACACCCACATCCCCAACTCCGGGAACCTTCATTTTTACCCCCGTAACCTCGGCGTTCAAGATTTTCAGCGCACCTTGCAGTAACTCCTGCAGCCTTCTGGGTTCCTCAAATTTGATTTCCTCTAAGCTTTGACTGACTCGATGGGCGATCGCCAGCATCACATCAGCAATATCCACATCAGTCATTTCTAGGTCTTCGCTAGACTCAAAATAGACCACATGAAAGCCTTCTATTTCCAGTTCTAGTTTCAGCTTCAGCAATTCTGTAGATTTTCCACACCCAATATGCCCAGTAAATAGGGTGCAAGTGCAGTCATCAGGCTTGAAAAATGTAATTTTCTTCTTCATTTTGCCGATAATATCGCCGCCCCGCACCGAGGAAAAGTCAATGTAATATTTCCGATCCAACCAATTATTGACGACCAGAGTCCGGCTGGGATCTGTGGCTTCAAAAAATTTTCGTAAATCTATTGTCATATAGCTGGCAATTTAGTAATCTTTCATATCCTTAATGACTAGGATATATATAGTTACAGCAGCTATGTTCACTATTTCGGTTATTTTAATATCTGATCCCAATTCTCTATGAAGTTGCACTTTATCTGACCCCCCCTGTAGTCAAGAACGCAAGCGGGGGGTGAAACAAGCGATCGCATCTTCACATCAAGGCAGAGAATCTGGATCTACACCCATTGCTCGTAGCCGTTCCGCTAGCATTTGGGCGCGTTCTTCTGGAGTTAACAAGCGGTTTCCTTGTTGGTTATACCAGTACAGCCATTCTCGCGTGATGCCTTGATATTTTCCCCTTTCCATGCCAATTCCCAGGTTAATCTCTGGTAGCCAAACCGGATTTGTTGATTGTAATTCATAACTGTCGTTTACCAACTTATATACTGACATACGCGGCTGACGACGGCGAGTAGGATGATAGATTATGTAGTATAATACACCCAGCCTTGCATACTCGTCTTTCTTAGTGGTGTATTCTCCACGATAGGTCTGGGATACTACTTCCAATACCAATGTAGGCACTTGCGCCTCTTCCCAAATGGCATAACTCCGACGTAGATTTTCATCAAAAAAACGCTCTACTCCCAGACTCAAAAATCCATCTGGCACTATTGGTGGTTGATTTGGGTCATAATAAACGCCCATATCAGCGCCAAAAAACCAATCCATACGGTCTGCCCAAGCCATCGCTAGTACAGCTTTAAGTAAACTAGGAATCAAATCTTGTAGTTCATTATCCACAGGGGTATCGTCAGAGTCAGGCAGTTCCTCGGAAGAGGGGACGCAGGCTAATGGATTGTACTCTAACATGGCTGGTTCGGTAGTTATCTCATAATTCGATCATAGATGTAGACCTGTGATTACAGCAGTTTTCAATTGAATTCACGACATTGTAAGGGCGCGGAGACCGCGCCCCTACGGTGATATTGTGGTCTTTGATTTCCCCACTCCCGGACTGTGGCACAATAAAGAACGGTAATAAGAAATATATTGATAAAGGTAATTTAGTGAGTCCTACTACTCAAACTAAAGTAAGTGCGCGTCGCGCGGTATTTCCTTTTACGGCAATTGTGGGTCAGGAAGAAATGAAACTGGCGCTGCTGTTGAACGTGATCGATCCCAAAATTGGCGGTGTGATGATTATGGGCGATCGCGGTACTGGCAAATCCACAACTATTCGGGCATTGGCTGACCTATTGCCAGAAATTCCCGTCGTTGCTAATGACCCGTTCAGCAGCGACCCCAGCGACCCCGACTTAATGAGTGATGAAGTCCGCCAACAGCTAGAACAAGGGACGGATATTCCCGTAGTTCAGAAAAAAGTCCAAATGGTAGATTTACCCTTGGGCGCAACAGAAGACCGGGTTTGCGGCACAATTGATATCGAAAAAGCTTTATCTGAAGGTGTAAAAGCCTTTGAACCAGGGTTGCTGGCAAAAGCCAACCGTGGTATCCTCTATGTAGATGAAGTCAACTTACTCGATGACCACTTGGTAGACGTGCTACTTGACTCCGCTGCTAGTGGTTGGAACACAGTAGAACGAGAAGGTATTTCTATCCGTCACCCAGCGCGTTTCGTTCTTGTCGGTTCTGGTAACCCAGAAGAAGGTGAACTGCGTCCCCAGTTGCTTGACCGCTTTGGGATGCACGCGGAGATCCATACAGTTAAAGAACCAGCGTTGCGGGTGCAAATCGTCGAACAACGGGCAGAATTCGACGCAAATCCGCAAGTATTTCTAGAAAAGTATAAACCTGAGCAAGAAGCACTGCAACAGCAAATCATCAACTCTCAACAGCTTTTGCCATCGGTAACAATTGAACAAGACCTAAAGTTGAAAATTTCCGAAGTCTGTTCTGAACTTGATGTAGATGGCTTGCGTGGTGACATCGTATCTTACCGCGCTGCCAAAGCTTTAACCGCATTTGAAGGACGTACCGAAGTCACAGTCGATGACATCCGCCGCGTGATTACTCTATGTCTGCGTCACAGACTGCGTAAAGACCCCTTAGAAGCAATGGATTCTGGCTATAAAGTGGAAAAAGCCACCAGCCGCGTTTTTGGCATCGAAGTCACACCAGCAGATGCTACACAAACAAACGGCATGGGACAGTTGAAAACTAGTGTTCGCTAATAACAGGATTGTTGGTTGTTAGTTGTTAGTTGTTGGTTGTTAGTTGTTAGTTGTTAGTTGTTAGT
>CAXTSI010000460.1:0-7280 GCA_964246695.1 uncultured bacterium | reverse complement strand
TTCCGCGCCCTTACAATGTGGTCAATTCAATTGAAAACTGCTGTAATCAAGATTAGCATAATTGCGACCCCACCTTTTGTCATTTTTAGTAGCGATCGCATTCTAAATTTCTATTAACTTAATACGATTCTACTAGCTTGTACTGAGTTTCCCGGTGCATTTATGATGATTGATTCTGGACTGGAAAATCCAGCTTTTTTACGTATCCGCCGAATCTCTTTTTTAAAAAATTCTTGATGATTTGATTCCAACCAATCTGGATTATTACCTTGGTAAAGGCAAATTTGCCATTGATAATGATAACATTTGTTTTCTTCTCCGACCTCAACAAACTTGACGGCATCACAACTGTAGAAAAAATTAACCCTACGGCGTAAAAACTGCTCCCATTGTTTAATTCCATCAACGTAAGAGGATTTTGGTAATTCCAAAGTAGGCAATTTTAAGTTTGGAGTAGTCAGAGGTGTCTTATGAATACGAAAGTTAATGCTTTCCATTCCTTTAAGTTTGTTACAAGTGCGGCAGAGGGTTTGCAAGTTATCTAATGAGTGGTCGCCACCGTAGTACTTGGGATTAATATGGTCAATTTGTAGCAAGGATTTTTCGTTCTCGCTACAGCAAAGACAACGGAAACCGTCTCGCTGCTTAACCTGTCGTTTTATTTCATCAGATGGTTCTGGAGGTGGAGGATTTTCCGAGAAGAAACTTGAGGGGCTAACGTCTGGATTGTTCTCGCCATTCATCTCAGCTAGTATATACTAACCATCTGAGTCAGCAGAATTTCACTTGTCGTTTGTCTAGTCAGAAAGACGGTATTAACCTTAGGAACATCAGTCCCCTCCGTTAGCATGCGAACGTTAATCAGCACATCTAACTGGTCATTACGAAAAGCGTCTAAAACTTTGGCATTTTCGTCTCTATTTCGCTTGTTTGTGGCATCAGCACTGCCAGGGTCGGCATCAATATGAGAGTAAATAGTTCCGACTCTTATGCCTTTTTTTTGTTCCTCTAAAAATCCGCGCAACTGTTCGCATTGAAACCAACGATCTGCGAAAATGATGGTTTTTCCGTAATAGTCTTTATTATCAGCATAGGTTTTGGCAATGAAGGCGTTACGCTCTTGATTTTCGGCTAGTTTCGTGATGATTTCTTCTGGTAAGTCTTGAAAGTCTTTCACCCATTTTTGGTACTTACTCTCATCAAATTCAGGAGTGAAAGTTGTGTGGCGTTGTTCAAAAATAGGCTTTGCCAGAATTCTAGCTGCTATAAGGTCTTGATGGCTGACTTGGTAACGGATGCCTTGTGGAAAAAGCTTTGTTAACCAACCGCGTTTTTTTTCATCTGTGTAGGTTGGAGTAGCAGTCAGCCCTAGTAAATACATTTTTGGACAGCGATCGCGCAGTTCATTGATGAATTTACAATAACTAGGAGCTGGAGAGTGATGTGCCTCGTCAAAAACAACAAAGAGTTTATTTCCAGCGGATTGAAGGAAGTTGTTTAGCTGGGGAACTTTGTTCTGGTAGGCACGAGTTATAGTCTGGAGTGTGCAAATTAAGAAATCATCACTTTTATTAATATCAGCAGGAGTGAAGTGTCCCTTTGTACCGGAAACGACTCTTACGTTTAACTGCTGTTTGTTCTGAATCAGCTTGACCTCTGACTCTAAACTGTAAAAGGCTTGCTCAAGCAGATGGTGGGTATGTGCTAGCCACAAAACTTTATAACCATCGGAAAGCGCCTCTGTGCAGAGGAAACGAACAGCAGTGAAGGTTTTGCCGCCTCCAGTTGGTAAAGCCAAGATGCCACCAGCGTTACTATGTTTCTCCTGAAACCACTTATATAGGTCGCCTAATGCTTGGCGCTGGTGGGCGGCAGGTTCTTTAGGCTGTTTCTGTGTTTTTGTGAGGTCGTATGTACGAAAAAAGCTGATTTTTTGTTGCTCAGACATATTTCTAGGACTCTACTTTGTCTAGGGACTGGGGTTGCACAGCAGATACCGCTACGTCGTCTTCACCCGTTCCTGTTTTAGAGTTCCCAGAATGTCTGGAATATTAACATTTATAATGAGTGCGATCGCCTGTGTTGCCTACGAGCATCAAAATAATTCGATCTGGCTAGGACTTACGCACTTTACAAATTGACCATGATGTGCGATAAAGGCTTATTAACCTAAAACTCTTGCCGCAGCTCGTTCCTATGCTCTGCCTGGGAATGAGATCAAGGAGGCAGAGCCGGACGTCAAATCGGGAGGCAGAGCCTCCAACAAGAGCATTACAAGGCAGAGCCTTGTAACGAGAGGCATGCATAGTTTTTTGTCATTTCTGTCAATGCGTAAGTCCTACTGGCAGTCAGTGTCCGGGGAAATGCCATTGATTGTAGAAAACGCTCATCAAAGATGAGCGTTTTCTTTGTACCCTCTTTAATTACGAATTACGAATTACGAATTATTAGTTAATATCCGCCTTCCTCTTCGTACTCTGGCTGTTTTTCCTTAACTGTCTTAGGAATATTCACTGGCTTAGGCGGCTCATCATCCCAAGCATCCCGATCTAGATCGGCGTCATAATCCCTGTATTCCTCGGCGGATTGCTTGTTTTGATAAGGAGTGGGTTCATAACTTGGTTGTTTTTGATACCTATCTTTGCCAGTTGCCTCACTCCAATTATCTTCTTCGTCCTCTTCGTATTGAATAGGCTCATACTGCTGTGCTTTCATCACCTGACGCTGGGGACGTTCTTCTTCTATGTAGTCCTCTTCCCATTCTTCCCGTGCTACAGGTACGTCGGGGCGAATTCTTTGCTTCGGTTGCTCTAATGGCACTCCTGGGGGTAGCTGATTTGTTGCTGGAACTGTACGAGGAGTATAACTGCTGTATTCTTCGTCGCCGTCACGCTCCCAAGGCGCTTTGCCGATCCCCATGCGCTCCAGTAACCCGACAGTTAACTGGTTCACCCGCTCTTCGGCTCCTTCAAACACAATCAATCTGTTGGGACCAGTGCTGACGATTTCTTCTACCGACATTTCATAAGTACTTAGAAATTGGTCGGGAATTTGCGGTAGTCCCAAAGAAGCGATCACAATGGAGTTAATCTTACCTGTTTCGCCATTGAACTTAAAGCCCCGGACTTTACCTAATACTTCACCTGTTTCTGTAATCACTTCCCAGTTAATCAGGTTACTGAAGGCTTCAGTGTCAAGATCTTCAATCACATCCTCGTTATCAACTAGGATCACATCTCCAATTTGGTTGATCCGGTTGAGGTACATGTAGCGTGGTATACCAGAAACTGAGATCAGGCTGTCTCGCAAGCTAAGAGCCACAACCTCTCTTTGGTCAATATCGATCCACAGCTGACTCACGATTCCTAGACGCTTGCCGTTATCGCGGGTGATCACCTGGGTGTTTAAAATATCGGAACGCCTAATAATTTGTTCAGAGGTCATTGCTATAACGAGTCCTGATCTCTAATTCGGTTAATCTACACACTATTATTAACAAAAACTCAAGCAGATGTATGGTCTGATTTCAACTTAATTCCCAAAACTTGAGTATAAGCCCCTCTTGCTTGAGTGACGCCGATTGTGCGTTCGGCTGATTCTATCATCGGGCGACGCAAGCTCACAACTATAAATTGTGCTTGTTTTGCCTGTTGTTTGATCATTTTAGCTAATCGTTCCACATTTGCCCCGTCCAAAAACATATCAACTTCGTCAAAAGCGTAAAATGGTGATGGACGGTAGCGTTGCAGGGCAAAGATAAAGCTTAAAGCCGTGAGAGATTTTTCTCCTCCAGACATAGAAGCAAGTCGCTGTACGGGTTTGCCCTTAGGGTGTGCAACTAAATTAAGTCCGCTGTTAAAAGGATCTTCTGGATTGTCGAGTTGCAGGTAGCCATCACCTTCAGAAAGGATAGCAAAAATTGATTGAAAGTTTTCATTGACAGCATCGAAGGCTTCTTTGAATGCGCGTTGTCGCAAAGTGGTGAAATTCTCAATCCGCAACAGTAATTCTGTGCGTTCTGCTTCTAGCGTCTTTAATTTTTCACTAAGTTGCTCTAGGCGATTTTGGGTGCGCTCATATTGTTCCAAAGCCAGCATGTTGACTGGTTCCATTGCTTGCAGGCGTTTAGAAAGCGATCGCAATTCTTTTTGCAGTTCTTCTAAATCTACCTTATTTGGGACTTCCGGCAGAGGGTTGGGCAATTCCGCCGCCACATTTTGTAACTGTAATTTTAAGTTCGCCAGTTCCTCTCGCCGCGTCTGTTGGGTTTCTTGGAGTTTTTGCAGTTCCCATTCCAACTGTTGTTGACGCTGCTGATGCGATCGCAATTCTTGTTCTGTGGCGTCGCGTTTGTGTTTCTCCTCTCCCAAACTCGCCTCCATCTGACTGATTTGGTGGCGCGTTTGGACAATTTGCTCACCCAGCGTTGTCATTTGTGTAGAGACGCGATCGATCGCGTCTCTACTGGATGTCTGTTGGGTTTGGTATTCTGCAACACGTTGCGAACCTTCTTGGATTTTTTCTTGCAATCGCTGCTGCTGATTCTCCAAATTTTTTAATTTTTGCTCAGTGCCTCTTAATTCTGCCTCTATTTGTTGCAATTGTTGCTCTTGGACTTTGATCGTTCCTTGGATTTGTTGCCATTCCTGGGGAGTTTGCGACTGTTCTAACTCCGTTAAAGCTTGGCGAAATTGTAGCAATTGCTGCTCTTTGTCTGGTAATTCCCGATCCAGCACTTCCAAACGGGATTGAACGGTGGCTAATTTTTCGCTGTTTTGGGTCAGTTGCGATCGCGTTGCTGACAATTGTACACTTAAACTCTTAATCTCTTTTGAGAACTGCTCCAACTGTAGCTGGTGTTCTCGCCGCGCCTGTCGTGCTTCTGTTAGTTCCTGCGTCAGTTGTTTTGTTCTTTGAGAAAGAAAGTTTATCGCCTCGTTACAACGGTCTAAAATCCGCTCAATGTCGCTCAACCGATTTTTCAACGTGGCTACTTCCTCAGATTCCGTCGCTTCCACTGTGCCAAACCGCAACGCGGAACGCTGGGTAACGCTTCCACCAGTCATTGCGCCACTGGTTTCTAACAATTCCCCTGACATAGTGACGATGCGATATAGTCCCAACTGCTTACGTGCTTGCTCTATAGTATCAAATACTACAGTATTACCAAAAACGTAGGCGAATACATCCCGATAGCGGCGATCGCACTCGATTAAGTTAACAGCATAGTTGATGAAGCCGTTGGCGTAACGCAGGGTTGCATCTTGGGTAAATTTTGACCCCTGAATTTTATTCAACGGTAAGAAAGTTGCTCTACCAGCACGTTTTTGTTTGAGTAATTCAATTCCGGCTGCTGCTATGCTGTCATCTTCCACCACAATCTGCCCCAGACGCCCACCGGCGGCAATTTCCAAAGCCAGTTGATAGCGAGGTTCCACCCGTCCTAACTGCACAACTAAACCACAAATACCAGGCATTCCCGATTGTAGGATAACTTTGCTTGCTTGGGTGCCTTGCGCTTCTTGCTGTGCTGCGAGTTGCGCCTCTAGTTTATCCAAGGAGCGTTGTTTTTCCCGTTGCTCTTGCAATAAGCGCTTTTGGGTTTCCTGTTGGATTTGCAGTTCTTGTTCTGTGGCTGATAGAGTTTCGGCTAAGGTTTGAATGGGTTCACCAGCAGCGTTAAACTCAGTTTCAGTTCGACTACACTCTGCTTGTTTTTCTGCTAATTGAGGTTCGTCAGTTAGAGTTAGCTGGGTTTGCTCTTGGATTTGCTGCTGTAGTTGGTTATAGCGCTCTCTCAGTTGTGCTTGCTCTGTGCGTTGAGGTTCGACGGTTTGCAGCAACGTTTCAATTTGGCGGTTGAGGACAGTTTGTTGCTGTACCCAAGCTTCCGAAGCCGATGCAATTTCTGCTGCGGCTTCACGAGAATTTTCTAAAGCTTGTCGCGCTTCATCTCGTTGCGGTTGTAGTAGAGACGCGATTAATCGCGTCTCTACATCCTGTTGTTGTGCTAGTTGTGCTAAGGAATTCTGGTGTTGTTGAATTTCTTGCTGTTGTTGAGCCTGACGCTTTGCAGTTTCTTGTGTGGTGGTTTCTAGTTCTGTTAAAGAGCGCTGGAGTTGTTTGCGTTCTGCTTCTTGGGTGGCAAGGGTAGATTGTACCGCTAAAAGTTGGTCTTCTCCCAATGCTTTCACATGAGTGTTGAGTTGATCTAGTTGGACAGTTTTTTGGGCGATTTCTGTGTTGATGGTCGTGAGTTCATTTGTGAATTCACTCTTATTGCGATCGCCTGTTTGAATTTGTGTCGTTAACTTTTCAAGTTGTTCTTGCAGAGAACGCCATGCTAAAACCGCTGACCAAGATTGTTTTTGTTGAAATTCGCTCTTGAGTTTTTGGTATTTTTCGGCTTTGGCGCGGTCTTGCGCGAGGCGATCGCGCTGTCCGGTTAATTCTGTCTCAACAATCCGACAGCTATCTTCTTTCTCCTTAACTTCGTCTAAAGTTTTTTTGGCTTGGACAATCTTGCGATCGTACGCCGCCACCCCTGCCAATTCATCAATTATTTCCCGCCTCTCCCGTACGTTCATGGAAATAATACTAGTAACATCCCCTTGTAGTACGACGTTGTAGCCTTCAGGATAAACCCGTAGTGTTTCTAGTTCCTCATGTAATTCTGTCAGGGTGGAGGGGATGCCGTTAATGTAATAATTCGATGTGTAAGTCCCTTGTGGGGTGACTCGTAGCTTGCGGGTAACACTCCATTCCCCGCCGCTTTGGGGACGAACTTTCGCTTTACGATTTTCGTCCTCTTCCCCTACTTCCTCTACTTCCCCTACTTCCCCTACTTCCCTTACTTCCAAGATCACAGGGGGAGTTTCCAGTTCATCCTCTGGGGAATGATCTGACAAATCAAATGTCACCGTGACACTAGCTTCAACGGCGGAACGTGATTTGCCCATTTGGGTGTTGTTTACTAAATCGGGTAGGCGATCGGCTCGCATTCCCTTGGAACTGGAAAGTCCGAGGCAAAACAGCAGGGCGTCTAGGATATTCGATTTACCGGAACCATTTGGTCCAGAAATGACAGTAAACCCCGATAGCAGGGGAACTTGGGTGGTACCCCCGAAGGATTTAAAGTTGGTGAGTGCCACGCGCTTTATATAGACCATAGGCAGGCGCTGGTTAACTGGGGAGACTGAAGTTCAAGTGTACCAATAAAGTTCTCAAGCGGTGAGGGGATTAAGATTATTGAACCGCAGACCCTACTCCCCACTCCCCAC
>CAXTSI010000459.1:0-7366 GCA_964246695.1 uncultured bacterium | reverse complement strand
ACTAACCACTAACCACTAACCACTAACTACTAACTACTAACCACTAACCACTAACTACTAACTAAGGCTGGGCTACTCTAAGTTTGGGGATTGGGACAAAGCTTCATCGACAACAGATGAAGTATTGTCCGGGTTCTCTTCAAGAAGTTCTAGCTCTTTTTTGAGACAACCTACGACAAACCCTGTTTGTAAAAAATGTACTGCATAGATATAGGAGTTTTGCAAATACGTACCGATACTAACGACGTAGCCGATATCTCCCTTTTGTGCTAAATGTGCCCCAACTTCTTGACCGGGAAAAGTACCATCGTTCTTAAGTAGCTTGCGAACACGGACTTTATCACCGATCTCAAACACAGGTTCCTGGTTTAGCTCTAATTCATCTGATGGCATGGGAGTACCTCTGTTCTTGTACTAAATTCAACAGTTCTTGCGTAGTTAAACTGCGTTTTTTCTGTACCGACTGCTGCCGCACCGCATCTAAAACAGACTGGGTGTCTTGTGAGTTCAGGATGATACCGTGCTGTTGTAGCAAGTTAGACACTAAATGCCGACCAGAATGCTTGCCCACAACCAAACGTCGCTCCCACCCTACTTCTTCAGGAGCAAATGGCTCGTAAGTACCAGGATTTTGCAGTACACCGTGAGCATGAATGCCTGATTCATGAGCAAAGGTATTTTCACCCACAATTGCCTTCCAAGGTGGTACATTACAACCTGATGCATCTGCTACAAGTCGGGATAGTTCTAACAAACGACGAGTGTCAAGACCCACATTGATCCCGTGAATGTGTTTAAGCGCCATGACAACTTCTTCTAAAGCCGCATTTCCTGCCCTTTCGCCTAACCCATTTACCGTTGTATTCACCGATAAAGCTCCAGCTTTAATACCAGCAAGGGCATTAGCAGTTGCCAAACCAAAATCGTTATGGGTGTGGATTTCTACAGGTATCATTAAAGCCATCACCAGTCCCTTTACTTTTTTGTAAGTAGTCAAGGGGTCGAGAATGCCTACCGTGTCACAGAAGCGAAACCGTGCTGCACCCCATTCTTGGGCATAAAGTGCTACGTCCAGGAGGAAGTTTTCATCTGCTCTTGAGGAATCTTCTCCCCCTACTGCTACCCAAAGACCTTGATCGACGGCAAAGCTAATACTGTCTCTGAGTTGTTGTAAAGTAACCCGCCACTGACCGTGAAATTTAGTAGCGATTTGGATTCCAGAGACGGGAATGGAAATATGTACGCGCTTCAAACCACAAGCCATAGAAGCCTGAATATCTGAGATCACAGCGCGGTTCCAGCCTAGCAATTTAGCTTGCAAACCTGAATCGGAAATTGCTGCGATCGCTCGTGTTTCTTCCTCACCCATCGCCGGAATACCGACTTCTAGCTCCTGAACACCAATAGCGTCAAGAATAGTGGCGATCGCTACTTTCTCTTTTAAGTTGAAGGCAACACCGGCTGCTTGTTCGCCATCACGCAGTGTTGTGTCATTAATTAGGATTTGATTCATCTCAAAAATACCTCTTAGTAAAGTTATGAGTTATGAGTTTTACAGACGCGAAATTCCACGTCTCTACACAATTTAAATCAAACCTCAACCCTCAAAACTTAAAACTTAAAATTACTAACTCCTAACTTCTAATTTTGGAAGATTAACAATAATTAATCTGTATGGTGTTAGACAAGATAAGCTATAACATCAAAATTATTTGATTGCCGACAAATCTTTAATGTTACCGAGCAGTAGGTAGCTGATACAGGTATTAGCAATTTTCAATAAAATCTGCTGACTCTAGCAATTCATGTTGAAATCATAAATGATACCCTCTAATTTTTCAAAATATTTCTGTATAACCTAATACCGTAAATTTAAGGTGATTAATGATAATTTATGGAGTGTAGAGACGTTGCATTGCAACGTCTCTACAGAGGTTATCGGTAAGCACACAACTACTAAATTGTATTTTTTTATACCAAATTTTGCCGGAATTTTAAGTAAATAAGCATGAATAAACAGAACTATTTTACAAAATGTAAACACGCCTAAAACTCTTACCAATTACCAATTACCAATTACGTTTATTTGTGCCGATGTACGGGCGAACGGCCGTTGACCCCTACTTATTATTGGTCTTCTAGCCAATCAAAAATCTGTTCAAGCTGTTCTATTGAAACTAAACCATACTGCCAGAGAAGCATTGGCAATGGAGCATTTTCTAACTCATATTTTCGCAATGCAACAGTGAGGTCACCAATGGAAAGTGCAAGTTCATTTTGCAAAAACTTGATGAATTCTCTATCACTGTGGCGGAATTGCATACTAAAAAATTTGACATCTTTACTACAAAATTGTGCGGAAATTACCATGACATCTATAAAGTGGTAATAAAAGGCACTTTTACACTCACTTAGGACTGGGAAAGCTGCCGACATCGCTCTAGCCAATCGATTAATTCTTGGCGACTTGCCATAAATTGCAGTACGGTACTGCGGACGAGAATCGCTGTTAGACAACTATTAACTTGCACCCGCAAACAACCATCAGCAGTACACTTACAGGGAATCATCAACTCTTGCAAGCGATGATAGATTCGCCAGCGATCGCTCAAAGGAATCTGCAAAATATGATCTTCCAACGCTTCAGAACTACAGCTTCTTTGCAACATAGTTAACGTTCCTTTATTAAAAGATATTTTTCTTGTGCTTGACTCATAGCAATCCTAAATGATTTGTGAACACCTCTCCCTTGTCCCCCTTGTCCATAAATCAAATAAAAGTCCTATATAAGGGTTTGCAGCTGTTGTTCGAGTGCGTCCATGGGTTCCACTCGCCTTTATCGTTGTTTTTCTGCTTATATCAGGCAGCGCTACAGACGGCAGTACCTTCGATGCCAATTGAATTTATTGGATTGATTAAGGTTGTACTCACAACCCCCGAACCTCGGTTTAATGGAAATTTAAAATTTTTGTTGGGATGGGGGTGCTAGTATTTTCAGGCTGGGGGTACTAGTATTTATGGCACAGGGGATTGAGCATTGATGTACTCAAGAGCCATCCCTTAGCCTGTAAGGATTTGCAGTGATTTTGGCAAGGGATTTTTGCATAAATTAACGTGTACTCATCGCCACTGAAATGCGAAGTTGACGGCGTTAATAGTAAAAATTCTGTATAGGGAGCTACGTTTTCTCATTGTACTCTTTGAATTGAGAAAAAACAAGCCCCTTCACATTCTGTTTTATTGTTTTTTGTCTGTATGCACAGATACAGTATTGTCTGCTTAACAGAATACTGGCATAATATGAAGGGTTCATATCGTTGGTATTCAAAAATACTATCAGGACGCAAAAACTTTGATTAACATCCTGATTTCAGTGGGATTGCTTGCGATCGTAGCTGTGGTCGTAAGTTTCATCTGGCGGTTGAAGTGGCAACAACGCCAACGCCCCATTCCTAAGAGTACTTTCCTCAACGAGGTAATGGAACCCCAAACCGAAGAACTAGAAAAGCAGCTTCGACCTGAGGAAGAAGATGACACCATGTTCGATAGTAATGTACCCGATCAACAACGCCATGAGGAAGCAGTTGCCGACCATGACACGCAGGAAATTCAACCTGATTCTTACTCAGCCTTGTACAAACGAGGCAATGCACTGTACGCTTTGGGAAGCTATAAAGATGCTTTAGTTTGCTATGAACAAGCGCTCTTAATTAAGCCCGATTCTGACTCAGCTTGGAACAACCGGGGCAATGCACTGTACGCCTTGGGATACTATGAAGATGCTTTAGCTTGCTATGAACAAGCGCTGGAAATTAAGCCTGATTCTAACTCAGCTTGGAACAACCGGGGCAATGTGCTGTACTCCTTGGAACGCTATGAAGATGCTTTAGCCGTTTATAACCAAGTACTGAAAGTTGCTCCCGATTCTAGCTTAGCCTGGTATAACCAAAGCAATGCGCTGTACGCCTTGAAACGCTATCAAGATGCCTTAGCCTCGTATGAGCGATCGCTCTCAATTCAGCCTGATTCTGACTCAGCCTGGAACAACCGAGGTAATGCGCTGTATGCCTTGGAACGTTATGAAGATGCATTAGCCTCGTATGAGCGATCGCTCTCTATTCAGCCCGATTATGCCTTAGCCTGGTACAACAAAGCTTGCTGCTATGCAAAGCTGGATAATGTTGACTTAGCACTGGAGAACTTGAAACGAGCCATTGACCTTAATCCCAACTACTCAGAAATTGCCAAAAGTAACTCAGATTTTGAAAAAATTCAGGGATATTAACGATTTCAAACGTTGTTATTAAAGACTCGCTGACACTTAAATCTAAGTCAATAGCGAGTGTCAGTGTCAAGTGTACCATGTTATAAATGAATCGTAGTTAACTTCATTAATACGATGAACGCTCAAAATTTAAATAAAGATGGAATAGTTCCAATCAATATCGATACCCTAAGTTTCGATACTTTTGGGCGCAATCCCCTTTCAGATATTGTTTGCGTTACTCCCATACGGACTATTGTCAGACGTGAGGAGGAAATCACGATCGTTCGCCGAGTCAGAAAGGTAGAAGAAATAGACGCAAGTCAAGCTTGTCCCGTAAATAGCAATCAAGTAGTGCCAGTTCAGCGCGAGGGGCAAACAACTTGGCAAGAAGCCGATTAACCGTAGGGGCGGGGTAACCCCGCCCCTACATTTGTGGCACAACTAAATACGTCAAAAATTAAAAAAATATAAATCAGATTTTTTATCAAAAAAAAGTGATATGTTAGATACAGAATTAAACTTTGCACATTTTTGAAGTAGAACTCTGTAACTTACTCCACAATTCCTAGCCCCAAAGCCCTCTTCATTTAGTACTCTAAACGGCATTTTATGAGATCGTGAGTACAACTAATTTTAGCTTAAAAAAAGCTGAAATTCTGATCGAATCCTTGCTGGACCTGGGTTTTGTGTGAGTACACAAATACTTGTTCCCTCCTCCATAAATACTTGCACCCCAACCTAAAAATACTAGTACCCCTACCCGAAAAAAATTTTTGTAAATCCTCTGATGCTCTGAGAAACAGGGTTTCAGATTTTGAGTACAAGCTTAATAAATCCAATAAATTCTATCCGGGTCACACTTTCTGCCTGGGTTTGGGACGGCTGATATAAAACCTATATCGCCAAACGCTTAAAGCGCTCTTAAAGAACTTGACTCTGTAATAGTTCTTAACAAAGCGCTTCAGAGTGAGTGGAGGGATGAGATAGCACCATGCCCCTGTGAACAGAAGTCGTGGCTGTAAACACCGCAGATCGCCCACGTTTCAAACGTTGACACACACAAGTCTTGCAAACTTGGGTTTAATGCCTGTCATACAGTAACGCGACTTCCATTCCTAGGTAAAAAGAGTAGTGATAGCATCTCCCACAGTGGCAGCCAGTCCACCGACCTTTGCGAAATTAAATGACACTACCGTCTACAGGACTTTCTACCTCCCCCGTTACGGAAACAACAACCAAAGCAAAATCCGGTGGTTGCGGACGCACCAGTGACCGCAGCGCCACCGTGGAAATGGATGAAAAACTCAAACAACGCATTGCCAATCATCCCTGCTATAGTGAAGAAGCCCATCACCACTACGCAAGATTGCACGTTGCAGTTGCTCCTGGCTGCAATATTCAATGCAATTACTGCAATCGCAAATATGACTGCGCCAATGAAAGTCGTCCAGGAGTGGTTAGCGAGTTGCTAACGCCAGAAGAAGCAGCCCATAAAGCTTTGGTGATTGCAGGTAAGATTCCTCAATTGACAGTGTTGGGAATTGCAGGTCCTGGCGATCCGCTGGCGAATCCAGACAAAACTTTCCGCACCTTTGAGTTGATTGCAGAGCAAGCACCAGATATTAAGCTTTGTCTATCAACTAACGGTTTGATGCTTCCCGAATATGTCGATCGCATTAAACAACTAAATATCGACCACGTCACGATCACCATTAATATGGTGGACCCGGAAATCGGAGCCTTGATTTATCCTTGGGTTCACTACAACCGCAAGCGCTACAGAGGCATTGAAGGGGTCAAAATTCTGCACGAGAAGCAGATGGAAGGATTACAAGCCCTCAAAGAAGCCGACATCTTGTGCAAAGTCAACTCGGTGATGATTCCCGGTATTAACGATCAGCACCTAGCAGAAGTCAATAAGGTCATTCGTGAGAAAGGTGCATTCCTGCACAACATTATGCCGCTGATTTCTGCTCCAGAACACGGCACTCACTTCGGCTTGACGGGTCAGCGCGGTCCCAAGCCTAAAGAACTTCAAGAAGTGCAAGACAAATGCGCTGGCAATATGAAGATGATGCGTCATTGCCGTCAGTGTCGGGCAGATGCAGTGGGGTTATTAGGTGAAGACCGCAGCCAGGAATTTACCAAAGATAAAATCTTAGAAATGACTCCAGAATATAACCTGGAACAACGCCAAGAAGTTCACGCAGGTATTGAGAAGTTTAAAGAAGAACTCAAAGCAGCCAAGGAAAAGGCAAAAGCTCCTGTAGAGACGAAAAATAGTCCCAAAGCCTTAGTTGCAGTAGCAACCAAAGGCGGCGGGTTGGTTAACCAGCACTTCGGTCATGCTAAGGAATTTCAGATTTACGAAGTGGATGGCAATGAAGCCCGCTTTGTCGGTCATCGCAAAATTGACCATTTTTGCCAAAGCGGATATGGAGAGAAAGCAACTCTAGAAAATATCATCGAGGCGATCGCCGATTGCAAAGCAGTCTTGGTTTCTAAAATTGGTGAGTCTCCCAAAGAAAAATTGCAACAAGCAGGAATACAGACTGTTGAAGCTTATGACGTGATTGAGAAGGTTGCTTTGGAATTTTACGAGCAATGGAGTAAGGATTGTTAGTTGTTAATTGTTAGTAGTTAGTTGTTAAAAAATCCAACTAACCACTAACAACTAACCACTAACCACTAACAATTTACCAAAGAACATAGTCATGTCTTACAAAATTACCAGTCAGTGCATTTCCTGCAATATCTGTCTAAGTGCATGTCCCACCGGGGCAGTCAAGATGATTGACGGTCGCCCCTGGATTGACCCCAACCTTTGCACAAACTGCGTTGATACTGTGTATACAGTGGCTCAGTGTAAAGCTGGCTGTCCTACTTGCCACGGCTGCATTAAGCAGCCCACGGATTATTGGGAAGGCTGGTTCGCCACTTACTATAAAGTAGTAGCAAACTTAACAAATAAACAAGATTACTGGGAGCGTTGGTTTAACTGTTATTCCCAGACACTATCACAGCAGTTGTCTCGAAAGTGTTAATTGTTAGTTGTTAGTTGTTAGTTGTTGATTGCTAATTGCTAATTGCTAATTGCTA
>CAXTSI010000458.1:0-7384 GCA_964246695.1 uncultured bacterium | reverse complement strand
GCTGAGGAATGACTGCGGTACTCTTTATTTTTTATTTATAAACACCCTCTAAGAGGTCCATGTTCCATATCTATCCAAAACCAGTCAAATTCGAGTTTTGACAACGCTTCAGCAGTTTCTGAGCATGGGAGTGTGATTACAATACCAATCAGAGTTTCAAACTGGTTCAGTCTTTGCTTAAAGTTAATTGCCATTAAAAACCCTCCAAGGCTTTGATCCTTAAGAAAAACTTCATTCTACTAGAAACCCAAATCACTTGTGACAAGTTAAAATAATCAGCAGTTTGTCAAACTATTACACCAACAGTGTTCATTGGGACTGCAAGTGTGGATGGATGGATGATGTGGCTGATAATGCCAGTGGGTAAGTTGCGATCGCGCCCGTCCGCATTCATCGCTTCATGAGAGTTTTAGCCATGTTCTGCAATACTACAAGCTGAGGTTTTGTACTACTTGCCCCTAAACTAGCGGCATCGCTAAACTTTCTGGAGAAATTTTCTGTGCTTACCAATAGCGATTGCCTTTGTTCACTTGTCAGCATCAAAGTAAAGGCTGTTTTTCTAAAAAGTTTGCCATATGAAAATTTGATGTACCTTCCCAACAGTGATTTAAGAAAGCTTGAACGCGAGAAGAAGGTGAATTATCCCCCAAGGAGTCAGCATTAAGCTGTACTGCTGTCACAATATACTCGAAAACAATTACAAACTGATTTTTGGGCGACATCCTCTCGACTACAATTGTTTCTCCAATGTGCGGAATAGATGGTAATTCTACTACAAATGTTTCTATCCTCGGTTTTTCCAACATATTTTTGAAATTGAAGTATTTGCTGTAAACAAGAATTTTCATACTGAAACCACCGAGGTGTAAGACAGTGTGTATATTTGAAAGATTGTCAATTAGCGCTCTAGCCACTGTCATCAAACCAATTCAATAGCTAGAACGCTCTTTTATTACAAGATTTTGGTTCAACCCTTTAAAGAACCATTAAGGCATTGGCTAAAACTGCAATTTGACGTGAGATCAAGTGCTTCGCTTCTATTACAGAACCGCGTTTCAATTCTTCTATGCTGTCGATGTAAACCAGTATGAGCATTGTTACAAGCATTGATAGCCATCTGCTGAGATTGAGGGTCAGAAAAAGATGTAATCATATCGCTCTTCTTTGACATGCTTGATTTATAAGTCATAACTAATAGAATTTTGTGCTTGGTGTTATCACTTAAACTGGTGTCAAAGTACCATGCTTAAGCTACATTCTTTCTTCCCTTAAGATGAGCAACAAGGTGCGACTTAGCCTCATAAGACGTAGAATCTTTTGTCCGACTGCTGTTTGTTGCCGTCTTCTGAGTTTTATTAGTCCCAATGGTTGCTGGTATGCTCTCCTCAGGAATGTATTCGATTAAGTCCAGTGGGGTGACAGTCTCACTAATTTTCGATAGTTCGTTTATCCCACCACAGAGTTGCTCCCATCTCTCACCACCAATCTCAGGCATAACAAGAGCGTTCCTTAGGGTTGATACCGCGTTAGCGCTAATACCCAGGTAGTTAGCCAAGTCCTTGCCTTTGACCCGGTGTCTAGCCATAATCTCGCTCAATTTCCAACGAATCAAAGTTCTAGTCATAAACTCACCTTTTTAACTTTACTATTCAAGGCTTCTTAGTGCTAATTACAATATATACTGTTAATTATAGCTTTTTAAACAGATAACTTTTTTTAAAAGATTATTTATACAATTTAAACTTGTAAATAATGCTAAGATAAAAACAAAGGCGATCGCCCCAATTCCGCCAAGAATCATGCGATCGCCTTGCTGTAACTATGACCCTAATTAGGAGCATATTAGACTATGATGCCACAACTTGTGAGTGAAGTTGCAGTTAGTAATGAACAAGCGATCGCCCAAGCCGAACTAGAACAGTACGTTACACAACAAGCTTCGGCTGTAGCACCATTCGACTTAAGAGCGCCGCTGTCCGATGCCACCCAAGACATCCTGCGTCACGCCCCCTTCGGGGAAATTCAAAAGCTAAGGTAATAAGTCAAAATTAAGCCCCATAAATAAATTCAGGGGAACCTGTAATAAGGACGTAGTATAACTTGATTGCACTCCTCTCGAAATACATTTTTTATTTCTCCATAAATAAATTCAGGGGAACCTGTACCTTTTTTGTTTTTTTTGACTTTTGACTTGTTACCTTAGACGAACCGCAGGGCGGTCATGCCGAATTCTTGGCGTCGATTTGAATCAATTAAGTTTCTTTTCCCTCTTTTGGAACTACTTCAAATAATTCGCCCATACCGCACCTAAAAAAATCAGATAAAACCGCCAATGTATCGGCACTATCTGCGCTTTGCACACCCCAAAGAGTTCTAGCAATGGCAAAGCCTTCGGGTCGATTGCTTCTGGCGGAGAGGATACTCATACTGCGCCAAAATCCGCTTGTTCGGACTTAGAGCGCTTCCTTGTTCTTCTCTGCGGAATGTCCTCAGGCTGTCTCATTTGAAATAAGTCACCCACATCCTTACTAAAGTAGTTACACAGGACTTCTACAGTGCCAACATCGACCCGACTAAAATTGTTTGTAAATAAGCGGTTGATGGTTGTGATATCAAGTCCTGTTTCTCTGGCTAGCTGTCTTTGAGACAACTGCGGGTCTTTTTCTGCCATCAACACGGCTAGGCGACAGTACATTTTTTTCATGCCTCCTATCGTACTGATGAGCATAAAATAGCACAATTTATGCTTAAAAGCAAACATCGTTTGTACTTGTGTAAATTTATTATGCTTATAATTTTATTTTGTATGCACTACAGCTTACAATTATAGAGAAAAGAGCAAACAAAATTTGCAAATAATAAAGGCGATCGCCCACATTCCGCCAAGAATCCGCGATCGCCTTCAATAGTTACCCAAAAATGGGAGATGACTCTATGATGCCACAAATAAGCGCAGTTGCACGCGACGAGCAGACAATTGCTCAAGCCGAACTCGAACAGTACATTACCCAACAAGCCAACTACTTAGCACCCGAAGAGGGCAACGGATTCTCTTTAGAAGTCGCCACTCAAGATATTCTGAGTTATGCCAACTTCATGGCAACAAAGAAAACCCGCGACAAAACTGAGTTTAAACAGCTGCTCAACGACCTCGGTTGGAAAGGGGAGGAGAAAAGGTATCTTAAGGTGGCAGCGGCATTTGAAAGCTTCTCGCCCCAGGACTTATCTCAAATCGAGCCTGCTACTATCTTCCTGCTGGCAAACAACCCCAAGAAGTACTCTGCTGTGATTGGCTCTATGCTGGATTTACCAGAAATTACCCAAGCTGCAGTACGAGAGCTAATTGAGCAGCAACGTCAGCCCAAAGAACCAAAATCTGAAAATCCCACCATTTGGAGGCAAACAAGGGATGGTAGGCGCTACTGTCAAATCCCACCCATTCACGAAGAAAATCAACAGACTGGCATCACCCTGCAAAGGATGATGGATGAGGAGGGATTGACGGCACAGCGCATCGTAGCAGAGGCGATTTCCCTACGGCAGGCATTTAAAGAAGGGCGATTGGTGGCAGTTTCTGAGGCAGCCGCACTTGTCTCGGAAATGCCAACATTCGTGGAGTCAGTCGTTGAACATGAAGATTTATTAACTGAGCCTTGGTTGGAGGCGATTGAAGAACAAGAAACAGCACGGTCACCATACGAAGTAGAGGAATTTGACAAGGGAAAGCACTATGAAGGCGATCGCGCTGATTATTGGACTTTTGAGCCAGAACCCGAAAAAGACGACGACACGGTAAGCTACGGTGATTACGCGCAAGCATTCTCGCCCCAAGAAGAGAACGTATCAACTGAGCTTGAGCCCATCGAGTTACTTATTCACACCTTTCAAACAGCTGCGAATTGGTCAGAAATTTCCGAAGTTTTGAAACTCCACGGTGAATACTCGCGCGCAGCATGGGATGCGCTCACGCCGTTAGAAAGAAGGCGGGTAATGGCAATAACACCACCTGAAATCAAAAAACTGAACGAAGCCAAAAAATCTGGGAAGATTGTTGATTTTAGGGAAGTGCGCCCCGATGTCTACCAAGTTCAACTTCAAGGTAGTGTTTTTTGGAAAGACGTCAGTTCTTCGAGATTGGATGCTTTCTTGATGGAGCTGTAAGTAGCAATCCTTAAAATTTAAGTGCGTTTAACTTAGTAAGATCAAAAATGAATACTTTTACATACTTAAGAGGGAATAGGGAACAGGGAACTCTTAACAGGGAATCCCCATAACTAAAGTCAGGGGATTTAATAAGGACGTAGTATTTCTTGCGCCTACTCGACGTGAAATACATATTTCTTTCTTTTTCCATAACTAAAGTTAGGGGAACCTGTACTTTTTTTCTTTCCCTGTTAAGAGTTCCCTATTCCCTGTTCCCTTCTTCGGTCAAGTGTGCAGATAGCGTCATTATTACACAGTTATTAGGATGGGACAGAAAAATAGAAGAATATGTAAACTTGTTTTATGAAGGTGAAATTAATAGAACCATCGGCACGCAATTTGGAGATTGTATTGCCTTGCGGAGGATATTTAGCTCAAAGGACTATTGCAGAGCCACAGAAATGCGCGGGGAGTGCGCGATAGCGAAGCGCTGCTGCGAAGCGCAGATCGCATCGGCAGACTACAAGCAGGGGCAATAGTCCTAGAAGATGGCGGCTATCTGTATCAGTCAGCAGAATATCACGACTATTTGTATCTAGACACTCTCAGCAATGCTCCGTGGAATGCGATCAAAAATCAACCTGAAACAGTTCCTGGTGCTGCTACATGCTTAGTTGAAGAAATCGTCAAAGAAAGCATTCAACTAGACTATCATGGGATAGTAAAGACACTTACAATAAAACGAGCTAAACCATTTTAGATTAGAGTTGGCTTTATTGAAAATCCAGATTGTTTTGGAGGTATGTTTGTGGCGACAGGTTCTGCAATCGCAATATTTGCCCAAGTGACCACTCTCAGTTGCACCCGGATTGAGCCAACCAATTGTAAGCTAGGAATCAGCAAAGTGCTGGCGTAGCAGGTCATGCATAAAGCGATAGCTGCCACCAACTCGTTGCAAAAATAAGCGATCGGTGCAATAGTCAAGAAACTTGGCATAATTCCAAAAATTATTCCAAAAATCATTCAAGAGCGCGATGCACTCTTTGGTCTTACACTGGAGTCAATAATTTCTTGGCTTGACTTGATTTTTTTTGAACCGCCAGCCTTTGCTTTAAGACCTGCAACAGAATGCGAGGTTGAAACAGTGCGCCCGCAGACTTCAGCATGTGAATCACTTCAAGCAAGACGAGTAACGTTTGAGGATCGTGAATGGTTAATTGAATGACCTGGTTCATGTACCATCCGACGAGCTTTTCCGAGACACTAGGAGACTTTATAATGCTCTTTTTTACACTTGGATATTTAGCATCTTGACTTGTAGCCGCAATCCAAGGTTCAGCGTTGATCGCTGCCAGTCGTTTCTGGAAGATTTTTGACAATCCAGTTAGACTAGGTGTGGATCTTTGAACCAGCTTTTGTAAGCATTCCTCTAAGGTTATTGCGCCCAACGCAGCGACTGTCATGCCTTGACCATAAATGGGTGTGAACGAACAAACCGCATCTCCTACAACCACAAACCCTTCGGGTTGTCGCTTGAGCGTTTCGTAATGACGTAGTCGATTGCCTGGAGGATAGTAAATTCCAATCGGCGTAGCAGGTTTTGCAGACTGAATCGCGTTATAAATAATAGAACTGGGCAACTGCTGAAGTGCATCCAAAAAGGCAGTTTCGTCTTTTGAAGGACGGTGGGGTGCAGTGGCACTGACCAGCACAATCCAACGGTTATTTTCAATCGGGTACAGAGCACCCATTGACGTTCGTTCGGGTGGAGCAGCTTGCAGAAACACGCCTTTCCAATCGGATTGTAATCCCGTAGGAATCTCATAGAGGCGGCTGGCATATCCCATTCCCGTGGTAATCACTGTCTCCTCTGGCGCATCATAGCCCAATGCTTTCAACCATTTCGGGGCAAGAGAACTGTATCCACTCGCATCAACTACAAAATCAGCAGCCAGAATCTGCTCTTGAACCTCTCCGGTTTTCTGTCTTTGCCGAGCTTTCACTCCTGCAATACTCTTTCCGTCCTCAGTTAAAATAAGTTGAGTGACATAGCTTTGCTCTAGGAAATGAAGTTGACTGACTTGTGCTAATCGACGATAAATTAACCAATCCAAGATGTAGCGGCTAAAAGACAGTGTGGTAAAACCAGAGGGGAAACGAGTAGTCCAGCCAAACGGATTGAGCCATTCCACATCGGCTCCCATATCTACTGTCACCGCGCCAAGAGCGATGAGTTCTGCTTGTAAACCAGGAAATAACTCCTCAATGATTTGACGACCACGGGTCAACAGAATGTGCAATTGAGTGCATTGAGGAATTCCCTTGCGCGGTTGGGCTTGATCTGGAAAGCGATCTCGTTCAACGACTGTCACCTGCTCAAAATAATCGGTCAGAATCCGAGCCGTGAGCAGCCCCGCAATACTTCCCCCAATCACTACTGCATGATTACCCAAAGTGAAATTTGCCATGTTTCCGTTTTTCCGTAGGGACAATCGCGCAACTCAGTAAAATTACGTGAGTTTAACGAGTTATAACGCTTAAAAAGTATAACTGAAAGAGTGACTTGAGAATTCGCGATCGGCTTTGCCGCTGCGCAATCGCTTCACACGCAAGGGTTATTGTCTAATAGGTATCAAAATGAAATTAAAGAAGTGCACAGTGGCTGCAGAATTTCTGTTGCAGGAAACACTGTCAGTCCTGCAGCGAGGATCGTGGGTGTGCGCTGCGATCGCGCAGATGGTTTGGGTAAACTGGATTGGTTCCGCATTATTTTCGTGCCAACTTGGGCGGTGTTCGGTGTGCGCTCCTCGTATTCCTTGCTACACTATCAGCATCTTCACGCTTGTGGTGAGCGGTCAAGCAAGTGATGTCAGTCCCGTGAAAACTAACCCAAGTCTGCCAGCATCGCAACTGATTGGACCCAAGAGGCGATCGCATGCACGGAGAAAACTTTTTGGTTCACTGAAATTATCTTATCCGAACCGTATTGGGACTAACACATAAAGTATCCGCTACATCCCGTACCTTCACCGTTGCCAGTTCTACCAACAAACCGATATTTCTTTTAGATCTAATAAAAACTTTAACTATCTACTAAGAAACTCCGCTTAGCAAAAATTTACTATTTTATAGTTAATCTAAAATTAAGAGCAGTTTAATTAATATTAAATTAAGCGAAAATAATACATTAGTAGGGTGGGCACATCCCACCAAATTACAAAAAAGGTGGGCAGTGGCCACC
>CAXTSI010000457.1:0-7388 GCA_964246695.1 uncultured bacterium | reverse complement strand
AACAACTAACAACTAACAACTAACAACTATCAACTAACAACTATCAACTAACAACAAAAATTATGACCCAGAAACGGATTTTAGTGACTGGTGCAAGTGGCTGTATTGGTCACTACTTAAGTGAAGCTTTAATTCAGGAAACCAGTTACGAACTGTATCTGCTGGTCAGAAACCCAAGTAAACTGCAAGTTGATACTCAGGCACGTTCAGGGATCACCGTTTTGCCGGGTGATCTGCAAGAAATTAATCGTTTTGCCGACTTGCTGAAAACCATAGATACTGCTGTGTTAACGGCAACGGCTTGGGGCGGCACAGAGACATTTGATATTAATGTCGTTAAGACACTAGAGTTGGTAGAACTATTAGATCCAAACAAATGCGAACAGGTGATCTATTTTTCCACTGCTAGTGTTTTGAATTATCATAATCAACCATTAAAGGAAGCAGGGGAACTTGGTCATGATTACATCCGTTCCAAATACGATTGCTTGCATCGTTTAGCGAAATTAGCCATCGCACCTAAAATTACCACTGTTTTTCCGACTTTAACCTTGGGTGGCGATCGCCATAAACCCTATTCCCCGGTGACATCTGGCATTCCAGAAATCGCCAAATATATAAATTTGATTCGCTTTTTTAAAGCAGACGGCAGTTTCCACTTCATCCACGGGCGAGACATTGCTACTGTCGTGCGACATTTGATTGATAACCCTCCCAAAAAAGATGAACCGCGCTACTTAGTTTTAGGTCAAGCACAGTTAACAGCCAACCAAGCAATTGAAGAAGTTTGCACCTATCTTGGCAAAAAGATTTACTTTCGCATCCCCCTATCTTTATCGTTAGCCAATTTGATGATCTTTTTGTTCCGCATTCAAATGGCTGATTGGGATAAGTTCTGTATGAACTATCGACATTTTACCTATCAAACTGTCATCAATCCCGCTAGTTTCGGTTTGCCAAATTACTGTGTCACCATGAGTGACGTTTTAAAAATTAGTGGTGTAGAACATAGCAGGGTGAAAACCGCATCTGTTAAAACAAGTTACACTCTACATTAGGTGCGTTACACTACGTTCGCGAAGCGTCTCCCCTTGGGAGAAGAGCGCACCCTACAGATTTTTACTTGGCGAACAGGGGCGTCTTGAGCAACGGATGTTGTAGCGGATATAGCGGATGCTCGATCTCGTCGTTCCACCATTGGAGGAATCCGTTACATCCGTTCCTATCCGTTGCCGATCTTGGCAGTTCGCCTATCGCGGATGCTAGATATCGTCGTTCCACCGTTAATTCATCCGTTACATCCGTTCCTATCCGTTGCTGATCTTGGCGGTTTGCCTAGTTACACCATTGGAGGAATCCGTTACATCCGTTGCTATCCGTTGCTCAAAAAATAGGACTGCTATAGGAACAAAAATAGGACTTTAGCCTGTCTTATTTATAACTAACTAATTGTTTTGGGCTGTCAGTGGTAGTTCCATCTCCCAGCTGCTTAACTCAAAATCCGAGTTGTTGTCCAAATGTGAGGTTTGAAGAAGAGTGCGAGTTTTATTGGTTTATCCTATTTTTCCCAAAACCTTTTGGTCCTACGAAAAAATCTTGGCATTAGTTAATCGCAAAGTTTTGCTACCACCCTTGGGTTTGGTGACTGTAGCCGCTATTCTACCTCAAGAATGGGAATTTAAACTAGTCGATCGCAATATCCGACCAGCAACAGAGGAAGAATGGGCATGGGCAGATGTGGTAATTTTATCCGCCATGATAGTCCAAAAACAAGATTTACTGGAGCAAATTAAAGAAGCAAAGCGACGTGGTAAGTTAGTTGCTGTAGGTGGTCCTTACCCCACCTCAGTACCTGACGAAGTTCAGTCCTGCTGTGCCGATTTTCTGATTCTGGATGAAGGGGAAATCACACTACCAATGTTTGTCGCCGCAATTGAACGGGGTGAGACATCTGGTATTTTCCGCACTACAGAAAAACCAGATGTGACAACCACTCCAATACCCCGCTTTGATTTGCTAGAACTTGATGCTTACAGCATGATGTCGATTCAGTTTTCGCGGGGTTGTCCTTTCCAGTGCGAATTTTGCGATATTATTGTTCTCTACGGTCGTAAGCCGCGTACCAAAGCACCTGCACAACTGTTAGCAGAGTTAGATTACCTCTACAAGTTGGGTTGGCGACGTGGTGTTTTCATGGTAGATGACAACTTTATTGGCAACAAGCGTAATGTCAAATTGTTGCTGCAAGAGTTAAAAGGCTGGATGGCAGAACACAAGTATCCCTTCCATTTTGACACGGAAGCTTCCATTGACCTGGCACAAGACTCAGAATTGATGGAATTAATGGTTGAGTGCGGTTTTAAAGCGGTGTTTTTGGGAATTGAAACACCAGATGAGGAAAGTTTGCAACTAACGAAGAAGTTTCAAAATACTCGCAACTCCCTGACTGAGGCGGTGGAAAGCATTATCAAAGCAGGGTTGCGGCCGATGGCTGGGTTTATTATTGGGTTTGATGGGGAAAAAAAAGGCGCAGGCGATCGCATTGTCCACTTTGCAGAACTTGCAGCAATTCCGTCTACGACCTTCGCCATGTTGCAAGCACTACCAAATACTGCTCTGTGGCATCGCCTCAATAAAGAAGGACGCCTTCGGGAAAATAAAGACGGTAACATCAACCAAACGACTTTGATGAACTTCATCCCCACCCGTCCCCTAGAAGACATTGCCAGGGAATACATTGAGGCTTTTTGTGCTTTATATGACCCAACACGGTACTTAGATCGCACCTACCGCTGTTTCCTGATGATGGGTAGTCCGAGTTGGACTGCGCCGTTCAAAATGCCAGAATGGGTAATTCTGAAAGCTTTCCTGATCATTATCTGGCGACAAGGGATCAAACGAGAAACTCGCTGGAAGTTCTGGCATCACTTGTTCAGCATCATCAAGCATAACCCTAAAGCTTTTGATCTTTATCTCGATACCTGCGCCCACATTGAGCATTTCATGGAGTATCGCCAAATTGTCCGCGAGGAAATAGAGTCTCAGCTAGCTGAATATTTAGCACAAGGTACAGAAAAGCCATATGTGACGGGGAAAACACCAGTAGAGGTTAGTTGTTAGTAGTTAGTAGTTAGTAGTTAGTTGTCAAGCAGTACTACTAACCACTAACTACTAACTACTAACAAATCGTTAAACTTCATTGCGAAGTTAGAAGATAAGCAAAACAACGTGATAAGTTTTGGTCATGTAAAGCAAAGCGCGCAAATTTAGTCTGTATTAAGGAGAACAAAGTGGCAAGGGAATCAAATTTATTCATGAGTGCAGGTGCGGTGCGTGAAGACTTTAGTGAATACGTCGCCCATTTACAGCTTCATATGACTCTGCAAGCTCGCAATCTGGTTCCACCCCTGAAGCAAACTATGTCGGATAGTCGGGAGCAACTACTCCATCAAACCCAAGCTCATTTTGAAAAGCTGGTTTCTCGACAAGCCCTATAATCTTTAAGAAATGTTAAATAATGTTACATAAAAATAAATAAAAAGAAAGCAGATTGTGTTGGGTCAACAAAGACAGTGTATGTCAGCCAGTCTGCTTTTTAAGTTTTTTAAATGTTTAGTTATGAAAATCACCCTTTTGACTTGATGGTAAAGTGTACAAAGCCGTTAAGATCATTGCAGCAGTTCTTCTGACTCCGTTACTTAAGGCTGAATGGCGGCTCGAACGAAAATGACTTCATTACTTCCCCGAAATCTCAGCGTGATCATCCGACCAGTCCAACATCGGGACTTAGACGGAATCGAACGCTTAACCCAAGAGTCATTCGCAGCCCACACCTCCAAGGGAGCTAGTGCTGCTACACGGCAAATGCATTGGCTAAGCCGATGGTATGGGTTACTTAATTTTTTTAGTTGGTTCCCCAACCCGCTAAAGTATCGTTTTTGTGCCTATGTAGCAGAACAAGGGCGTACACTTCTAGGGATGATCAAAGTATCGCCCTTTAACAGTACGCGTACCACTTGGCGAGTTGAGCGTGTGATGCTAGATCGTGCCGCCGATAAGCAAGTGATTGGTTCGCAACTTTTGCGTTACTGCTTTGAGTCGATTTTAGAAGCTCGCACTTGGATATTGTTCGTAAATATCAATGACACAGAGGCGCTGGCACTTTATCGGCAAAATGGATTCCAGCGCCTAGCAGAAATGACTCACTGGGAAATAACAGCAGATTTGCTGGCGGAATTGGCGGGATCAGAGCCAGACTTGCCAAATCTACTACCAGTAAGTAATGCTGACGCTCAGTTGCTGTATCAATTGGATACCGCATCAATGCCACCTTTAGTGCGACAGGTATTTGACCGCCAAACTCAAGACTTTAAAACCAGTTTGTTCGGCGCTTTAACTGATGCCATCAGGCAGTGGGTAAGCAAAATAGAAGTAGTCAGTGGCTATGTGTTTGAACCACAACGCAAAGCAGCGATCGGCTATTTTCAGATCACACTAGACCGTAAAGGTCAAGAACCACATGTAGCAATGCTGACAGTTCACCCTGCCTACACTTGGCTGTATCCAGAATTGCTGTCCCAACTGGCTCGCATCGCTCAAGATTTTCCCAAGCAAGCTTTGCAATTAACTTCGGCAGACTATCAGCCTGAGGGAGAAGAATATTTGGAGCAAATAGGGGCAAGTCGTATAGAGCACATCTTAATCATGTCTCGCTCAGTATGGCACAAGGTACGGGAATCTAAATTTGTTTCCTTAGAAGGAATTCAACTGCCTGAGGTTTTACAAGGTTTGCAACCAGCACGTAAACCCATACCGGGTGGCATGTCATGGGCGCAACAAAGACAGCAGGTGTCGTCAGATAGAGCCGTACAACCCAATTCATCCAAAGAAACTATTGCATTTCCTTTGCATAACTGTAGTCGAGAAGCCGCTGGCAAGCCTGATTCAACTGATGCACCGCAGGAGTAGTTACTTGAAGAGTGAAAAGGGACAAGAGGCAACATCTGCGGCAACGGATGATGTAACGGATGTAACGGATGATTTAACTGTGGGACTCACAGATCAATTATCCGTTAGACCTGGTACAAAAGATGATGTAACGGATGATTTAACTGTGGGACTCACAGATCAATTATCCGTTTCATCTGTTAGGTCATCCGTTGCCACCTCCACTGCTCCCCCTACTCCCCAGCAATTTATCTCCGCTTTAGGATTAGATGTTGGTAGTAAGCGTGTTGGAGTAGCAGGCTGCGATGGCACAGGTTTGATTGCTACTGGGATCACCACGATTGAGCGCACATCTTTTGAGAAGGATGTGGAGAAAATAAAGCAGCTGGTTAATGAGCGCAAAGTGCAATTACTAGTTGTTGGGTTACCCTATTCAATGGATGGCTCTTTGGGTTTTCAAGCGATAAAAGTACAAAAGTTTGCGACCAGAGTTGCCAAGGCGCTTTTACTACCGGTGGAATATGTAGATGAGCGATTAACTTCATTTCAGGCAGAGCAACTCCTAATAGCCGAGAAGCGATCGCCATCACGCCATAAAGAATTAATTGACCGTAAGGCAGCATGTTTGATTTTACAACAATGGTTAGACACCAGGCGAGTCAGGTATAAAAAGCCTATTCAATCTACTGAGTAATGCTATCGAGGAGCATGATATTCTGAAACTGATTAAGCCAGATATACTGAGATTTGATTGACATTAGCTGTCAAAAAAACAGTTAATACAATTCCACAGTTACTGGTAATTATAATGTCCCACACCACGGCTATGTTTTCCTCTGAATTTCCTGAAGAAAATGATAATGCTCATGCTGGTTCCATCACTTTAAGCGATGAAAAAGGGCGAGCGCTGGAATGTTATATTGAGCATTCACTCTCTGTGGATGAGCAAGAGTACGTTTTGCTTCTTCCTGTTGACTCACCTGTAGAAATTTTTGCTTGGCAAGGTGACGGCGAGGAAGAAGAAGCTATTCTGGTAGAAGATGATGCCATAATTGACCAAATTTTTAGCATTGCCCAGGCTGTCTTATCTGAGCAAAACCTGATTCTTAAGAATACTGCCTATGCTCTCACCGTTGCTGGTGAATTACCACCAGTTGAGGAATCAGAACTCTTCACTTTAGAAATCGAAGATGAAGGAGCTGACTTAGAGCCTGAGCAATTACAGCTCCTAGCTAGCTTCTATCAAGAAGATCAGGAGTATGCAATTTACACTCCCCTCGATCCACTGCTGTTCTTTGCACGGATAGCGAAATCAGGTAACCCTGAATTACTATCTCCAGAAGAGTTTCGCCAAGTCCAACCGCTGTTAGAAGAACATCTGTTTAATGAAGTGGAATAAGATTAAAAATTAAAAATTAAAGATTCAAAATTAAAATTTTGATTTTTAATTAGAAATTTTTAATTATTATTGCAATAGCTTTACCAAAGAATTTGTCAGCAGCCATTTATGTTGGGTCTGCTGCCCTAAATTTTTGGGGTTTGGGCATATCTAGGTTGGTCATGGTGAAGTTGGGCGACACCCACCCAACCAATCAAATTCATGTTTAGTCAATAGTCATTAGTAGGGACTATTGACTATTGACTATTTACTATTCACTATGCATTGGCACAATTTTTTACAGCCTGACTTAATTTTGGAAGGTTCAGTGTTGAACCTCACACCAGACACGATTAGAAAATACGATCTCAAGGGGCTGGTGTTAGATGTGGATGAAACTTTGGTACCGATAACAGTAGCCGAAGCTTCAAAAGAACTGCAACAGTGGATCGAGCAAATCCGCTCTTGTACTGTCCTATGGCTGGTCAGTAATAACTTGAGTGAAGCCCGGATAGGTAGAATTGCTCGCTCTCTCAACCTACCTTACTTTCTGGGTGCAGCCAAGCCCTCACGTCGCAAGATATCTCTTGCACTACTCGCAATGAACCTGCCGGCACACCAAGTTGGTATGGTGGGCGATCGCTTGTTTACCGATGTATTAGTCGGTAATCGTCTAGGGATGTTTACCATTTTGGTCGAACCAATTATCCATCCAGATGCCGCACTTCGCTCCCATCCGATACGCAACTTTGAAGTTTGGGCATCTGAAATTTTGGGAGCCTCTATTACTCCCAAAAAACGAAGATTGACAAACCTTGACAAACCGTCAGGAAAGTAAATCTAAAAAAATAATTAAGAAACCTGTGTTTGATTTGTAAATCTGAGATTATAAGTATGAATCACATGGGGATCAGCCAAATAAAGACCCTAGCAATAGTAAGTATATATAAATCTGTAAAGCGTCAGCCTTCACTTATAGAGGGATTGGCGCTTTACAATTTTAGGGAGTAGGGAGTGGGGAGTAGGGAGTAGGGAGTAGGGGGAGATGAGTCCGTAGGGGGAG
>CAXTSI010000456.1:0-7397 GCA_964246695.1 uncultured bacterium | reverse complement strand
TTGTACGCAGACAATAAAGTTCTTTACTGGTAAAGGCTGAAACCCTCATTATGTCGCTCCCAATATTTTTATCAAGTTCTTTACGGTCGAATGATTTTTCTCTTAGCCTCGCCAAGTCACAAACAATAAAGTTCTTTACTGTCACAGAGTATAAATACTTGGAATCATCGGGTGATGAGGGTGATGACCTGCATCAAACCCATGCGACAATAGTGAGAGACTGTTACCTGCATTTCTCACAAGCCCTGAGATTGCACTCCTCATAATCCTTACCCAGAATATGTTTCGGGCATTTTTGCTTTACTTACTTTTTGATGCAATGTGAAAAACCGGAATCTAGATTTTATCAGGCTTTGAGGATTGTGGTGAGAAATCCGGGTGAGGTAAATATTGTCACGACACTAAGTTTTGAAACACTCTAATGTCTTCAAAGCTACCTCAATCGCGGATTCTACTCTTGGCAAAGCCACAGTTTTTGGCTTCAAAGAAGCACGTAACAACAAGAGCCATCGTGGAGGACACACACCTTCTTCTTGAAAACGCTCCGTTGCCCACCTTAGACGACGTATAGCATACTCTTGTTGAGTTTCTACTACTTCATCCAAGACCTTTATTGTTAACGGTAACTTGTCTTTACTGTCACTAACAAGCTTTCTGATCCCGATTTTTTTGGTAATTACTGTTTTTGTAAGCCATATGGGTCTACCTGGAGCATTTTTTAAATTTTCGGCTGATTTTCTAACTGCAAGAGCTAGCTCTTTGTCACGGTTAGACCAATCAACTTGCTGCCGAACCTCAAGGTTAACAACACGAAGTGGGGCTGGTAGATGAGCGTTAAACCATTCATAATCATTCTCCTTCAGCCAGCGATATGAAACGGGAAATTTATCTTGTAACATAGTCCGGCTAGCTTCAGGATACAGATGTCTTGCTTCTAACCACTTTTGACGATGGGTATCTAAAGTTGTGGGCGACTTTATCTTTTTATCGTTATTTTCAGCATTTAATTGCATTGATTCCGAGTGCAGCATTAGATTCAATTGAGACCGAGTCAATGGTAAACCATTAGCTACAGCATGAAACTTTACAGTCTGATAAGTTACCCCTAACTTCCGTGCAATTTCAGGGATACTAACTGTAGAATCTAGCCATAATTCTTTGAGGCGTTCTGACCAAACATGTCCATAAGAGATGAGGCGACCAATTTTATATCTATCTGACTCACTCTCATCTGGACCCTTTCGAGCGTAGACAAAACCACACGGGCAAACAAAAGTACCTACAGGTTTTCTGCCATTATAGTATTTTATTAGACATTCTCTAATTGTAGGTTGCTGAAAGTGGTCGCTCGCACGATTTAAACACGGCCAGGGACTTTCTCCAAAGAGATGAAACTCAATTGGTAATTGAAAAAAATCAGGAGCCGTATAGCCCAAAAAATGTATAAGTAATAAATGATGTAAAGTATTTTGTGCCTTGCTCAAAGGCGAACGAATAATGCAAAAAAGCCAGTTTTGATAGCTATTTGAATCTAAAGAACAGTCGAGTGACTGTAATATGTGAGTCGGATAAAAATTTTGAAAAGCTGACATCAGCGCTTTGGCATAAATATGTCCTCTATAAGTTGCCAATCCTTGCTTTGCTAACAAGTAAAGGTAACGATTTCGTAATTCGTCAGGAGAAGATCTTAAATTCCATTGCGACAACAAATAAGCTATATCACGAGCAATTTTTATTAATGTATGATGATACGGTTCTTTCTGCGTAAGTGGGCGCGGCTTTGCCGCTATTACTGCGCTGTTAGCACTGATAAACTCCCAAGACTGACGCTCTAGGCGTACTGATGCAGTACTTTGTTCCAGAAAAACATTATGAACAGGACAAACTTTTACCCCAGGTACCTGATGTAGACGATGCCAGTAAGGCTCACCAAACTGTTCAATATCACTTTGTACACAAAGAGGACAGAATTGCAGCCATTGCGGTTTTGGGCGAATTAAAATTCCTAAGCGCCCATGAATTTGCGAAGAGTTGCCACATTTCATATCTTGTCGTACCAAAGCAATGCGTTCCGGCGGACAAAATGGGCTATAAAAAGGTAGCAATGTATGCTTGTCAATTAGTTGGTCTTCTGTATAAAGATGTCCCGTGGGTAAGGCTGCTACTAGGTACTCAAGGTGATTTGGCAGGTCAACAACGGCAACGTTATTCCTATTCCCAAACAGTTCTCGGATGACAGAACTATTGCCTTTGAACTGCACGCGGTCAGCAAATCGCGCACAGACACTGTAGAGCAGCTCATCTGGATAGGGGTCGGGAAAAAAACTAATCACGCTTTTGATCTCCATTGTCGATGAATTCTGCGGCGGTGGCGATGTAACCTGCCTGTTGTAGAGACTCGTAGGCAGCCATGCCGTTTTCTGCTCCTGTTGTGATAATTTCTGGTAGTTCCCTGGAGTCGGACGCTTTTTGATGCCGTTTCTTGTACTGCTTGGGAGCGGGAGCAGTGCAAGTACGTTTATGTACTTGGTGTGTCTCTGGTTCTGGTTCTGGTTGAGGTTGTTGTGTTTGCAGCTGGGCTGTTTGCTCCGGGTTGAAACCCGAAAATTGCTCGAAAGCGCTTGCTACTTGGGATGTGGTTGCAACGTCCACAGAGTTGGGGACTTTCTGGCGCTTGTGTTCCTGTGCAATAAATGGTTCAATATCAATGGGGCGAACATCTTCACAGTTTCTCAATCTTTCTATTGAACCTGACTTCAAAGCATTTAACACCTCTTTTGCTGTACGTAGACAATCGGATGCCACTGACCGAATAATTCCTGTGGTCAATTTTTCATTACCGGTAGTTATGGCTCTAGCCTGCGCCAGCATGAACAATTTTACAGCCAAGTCGGTAATGCCTTGACTTTCATAATATAAAGTGTGGCTCAACTCAGTAGTTAGTTCTGTTTCTAACTGGACGTATTGATACTGCCAAAGCGACTCGACGAATAACTGCCAGTCCTCCTCAGGGAGCATCCGCTCCCAAATCAAATCTCCCTGTCCTGTGCCGCGACGAATTTGACGAAATTCACTACTGAGAACTGACCAAGCTTTGTAAGTTCCCACTAGCACTACAGGTAGTCCAATCATGTTAATCAGTTGCACGAAAAAGTCGAGCATTTTTTCGTGACCACCACTTCTGAGCTTGCTTAGGACTTGAATTTCGTCAATTACAAGTACTCCCAAATGGACTAATGAAGCAACTCGGGCTACATCCGGCATCAGTTCGTTAATTGTACGACGCCCCCTAGCTGCGTAGTTTAAGTAATATGATGTTCCCAAAATGTCATCAACCGCTTGAAAAAAGTTGAGGCATAAACCTTTGACCGAAGCATCAAAAGGACAATCTAGCTTCAGCCAAACTAGCTGTGTGGTGGTGGTATTCCGGTCGTGGTAATGAGAATGATAAATAACTTGAGGATACAGCGATAAAATTTGTTCTACCGCAGTAGATTTGCCTACTCCGCTGATCCCAAGAATCGTGAAACCTGTGGGGGTTGAACGCAGACGCTTGGCAACGCTTCTTTGCATACACAAACTCTCAATACGTGAGTCCAGATCTTTCCAGAAACCGAGGTTGACTGGATTTCGCGCAATATACCCAGCCCTGACCAGGCGCGAAAATCGTTGTTCTAAGTCAATGTGAATTGGCAGAGGTGTAAACAATTGCAGGACATTTTGAATCAGATGCAACCGGATATGGTTGGGCAACAACCGTTCACTCAAGTTGTACTCTGGGTAAAACTGCAATTTGTCAATCACTTCATCCTCAGTGAGGATTGCTGGTAAAGCTTCAATCAGGGGGTTGCCCTGATAAATAGATATTTCCTCATGGTAAGAAGCTTGTACCTTTTGCCCTTTGAATACTAAAAGTGACGGCACAGTGTCAACTTGAGCGTAAGTCATTGTTAAATTTCCTTTCACGCGAGTTGCGCAATTTGTCAATTGGTCTGTGAGGCGGCACATACTCAGAAGTTACCTCCTCTTCTGGGTTGGCTGTTGAAAGTGGTTCAACAGTATCTGACCCTAATTCCCAAGCATCCTGAAGTCGCTCTCTAGCGCGTTCAGACGATTTGTTCTGCCGGATATTTTTCAGGCGAGATTGTTGAGTTTGACCTGATTGCTGCTTTTGCGTTTTTTCAGTAGCATCCGCAATAAGTTGGTTAGCTTTAGCATTGAGAGATGCCCTCGATTGCTGAAAGCGTGTTCTAGCTGCTTGTTTGTCTTCTGACTGCCGTCTGAAATAGTCAGCCACTGTTAAAAAGTCCAGTCCCAAAAATCTTTGCTCATTTTCATGCAAGCAACAAACGGACAACGGGTAATCTTTATCCAGGCGAAGGTAAATATTGTCTACTCGCCGAGGGTCATAGGCGACAGTTATCTTCCAACCACCATTATTTCTTGCTTTGATCAACCATTGTTCCCTTTGTGCTAATTCAGACTTGTAGAGCAGTTTTTTAAAGCGAATTCCATCACGGGTCACTCTAGCAGTGTCAGACGGTAGGAGGGCATAGCGAATAGTTTGCGGTGACTGCCAACGCAAACAACCCACCCGATTGTCCACTCCCCAATGCCAAATGTTAACTGGGTAGAGAGCAACCTCCGACTGAATCATAAATTCTTCTAGACGGTATTCACCTAGACGTTTTTCGTTGTTATGGTCATTGATGAAAAGAATCATTAAGGAGCGGAATTCAAGCAAAGTAAGCACCCCATCCAGGCGATAATCTCGCTCACCGCGCTCCCTATGGTCAGCAACTGCACCTGGTAGCCAATGAATGATTTCGTCGTTCAAAGTGCGAAAACTTCTCTCGATAATGCCTTTGAAATCGGCTCGATAAGGGGGTGTATTACACACCACAACCCCCAGTGATTCCACTAAATTATTAGCGTTATATCCCTCAAGTTCACCTCGGTCTGCCAAAATGGCTTCCGGGAGGTGATGGCTAGGCCACTCAGCTTCTGTAATTTCAATGCCATATCGAGCGCAATATTCGACTTTATCAGCACAAGCGTTTTCTAGGGCTAGCATTGCTCCCAACCATGAGGGATTTTCCAAGGTGACAGCAAACCCCGTAATTAATCGGCTAAATACGTCAATCACCAGGTAAAGTGTGGGTCTACCAATAATCCAATTGCGGTTGAGTGAACTCACTAAGTACACATCGGCAATTGTGGCATCGATTTGATACAGCGACCCCGGTCCAAATGCCATCAGAGTTGAGTCTCCACCAATACCTCGATGACGCAAATTAAATTGACGTTCTCCGTGGCGCGATCTCAGTTCTCGACTGATATCTCGACTTTTGTTATACCAATACTGAAACTGTGTAAAGCTGGGCAGTTCTTCTGCTGGTGGTAATATTGGCACTAAAATGCCTTGTTCCAGTTTGTAACCTTTATGGAAGAACTTTTCTAGGGTTAGTTGATAAGCCTGTTTCAGAGTTCTTTTTGCCCCATTTTCGTAAAATAATCGACTTCCCTTCAGGAGTTTCTCTCGAATGTCGGCATCAACATTAATGCCCATCGGTTCACCATTAGCTAGTGATAACAAACTAGGGCGACCCCTTTTCTGTCCACTATGAAGCCGTTCCTTACCTTTGCCGCCGCACAAGTCAAACCGAGGCAGTAGAGCATTCAAAATTTGTCCCCCCTGCCAATAACGTCGTAAGTCCTTACGAATTGTTGGCTGACTACGACCAGTGCGCTGCATTGCTTGAGCTATAAGCTGACCCCGTGTAGAGGGAAAAAATACCAATTCTCCACTGGCAATGATGGGAGCTATTGCAGACCATGCCTGATCTCTTTTCTGGCGTTGCTCTGCTGGAATTTCCGACTCTGGCAATCGCAGTACCGTGTAGGGGTCGGTTTGTAATATGCTGGCATCAAAAGAAGCTAATGCGGCTAAAAGATGCTGCAATTTGTGCCAGATTGGTTGGGCTTTGTAGTCATTGATATCAATAGTTACGACATCAGTACCGGTCGGATCAATCCACAACACACGGTCAATTTGAGTATCTGCTCTTTCATTGCTGTGCCACTCAAACAGCTGGTTAACTAAAAGCTTCATTTGCTGTCTCCTGAGTCACCGAATCAGGCTCCCAATCGCCTGTGTTTACAGAAGCACCAATTTTCGGCTGGGACTGAGCGGTTGATTCATGTCCACTAGCCATTGGCGCGTAGCCAGCAAATGACGTGCAATTGAGAGACTGGTACCCCGACGTAAACCAAACTGGGCATCACACTTCGCTGTGATTTTAGCTAGAGAGTCATCACTTGAAAGTACCCAAGAAGTGAGTACAGTTTTAATTGGGTGAATTTCACTTTCTAGGAGAGAAAGATTACGACTATGAAAGCGCGGATGCAACCAGGCCACATTTTTAGCAAGTATGGATGGAATATTACGTTCGGTCACAATCTTCCAGGTAATGTTTCTGTTTTCCCAGTAGCAACGTTCAATCTCCAATTTTTCTATAACTCTCTTTTTTTGTAACTCCTGTGACGGTTTAACTGTACGAGCCTGCTGTATTACTCCCACCTCGGAGCGGACACTAATACAGAAGTCAGTTGTCATTACAATCGGTTCAAAGGTACGGGGGTCGGTGGGATGTTTCACACCACATTGCTGGGCAATTTCTATGGTTTCTGACAATGGTAATAGGGGATACTGCTCGCGAATATCACTTACCAGCAGCGACCATTCTAGAATGTAAAAATAACGAATTTCATGCAGGCTGAACAGTTCGTGCTTTCTTCCGGTTTTTATACCTAGTATGCGCGTACTTATCCCTTGAGAAGGGACGTCTTGAACTGTCAGCCAAGGCAAGTAATCTTTCCCCCATCCTTGACCGTGCCCATTTTGAATACGCCTCTCAATGGCTTTCAAGGTAGAGACCCTTTTACGTTTAGCCATTAAGTGTCTCAAGTTTTGTCATAATTGATGGCTAATATTCTGATACTTTTTAGTCTAGCGCTTAAAAGGGAATTCGCGAATTACGGAGAATTGTTAAGTATCTATGCGACAATTAGGAGATGAGCAAAAAAGACCCAGGGATGTCCGAACTCAACGGCTACATCCCGAAAGAACTGAAGCTAAAATTTAAATCCCTTGGTGCTGCTCAAGACCTTTCCATGAGCGAGGTTTTGGTATAACTAATGCGCGGAGTGGAGCAAACTACTTGATAATGCCTCTGCTGACAGGCAACTTTGACAGCAAATGAACTTGTCCGCTTACAACTTATCTGGCTCATCCCGAATGTGCCAGTTACGCGCATGATTTGATTGCTCAGTAAAGGACTTTATTGTTCAGGAAAGGACTTTATAGTTTACTTAAGGACTTTATTATGAGGGAACAA
>CAXTSI010000455.1:0-7424 GCA_964246695.1 uncultured bacterium | reverse complement strand
AACCACTAACCACTAACCACTAACCACTAACCACTAACCACTAACCACTAACAACCAACAATTTCTAACCTAGACGACGTAGCACCACCAGCGATCGCCCTACAACTGGCACGGCTTGGTTGCCGGTGTAAAGTCTCTGTTCTTGAATGAAGCGAGGCTCCTTGGTGTCAATTACAACCTGCCACTCCCGATTTTCTAGTTCAGCTAGTCCAGTTGGTAGGGTAAACTCAATAGTTTCATAGTGAGCGTTAAAGAACAAGAGAAAACTATCATCACTGATGCGTTCACCTTTAGGACCAACGCTGGGAATCTGGTTTCCATCTAAGAAAACCCCAATCGCCTTGGCATAACCAGCATCCCACTGCTCAGGAGTCATCTCAGTACCATCGGGGTTGAACCAAGCGATATCACTGATGCCTTTTCCGTAGATTGGTCTGCCTTGAAACCACTTGCGACGCCGAAATACCGGATGCATCTGGCGGAAGTAGATGATCTCGCGGGCAAAATTCACCAGATCTTCATTTCCCTCATCCAAGTCCCATGTGCGCCAGGAGATTTCATTGTCTTGGCAGTAGGCATTATTGTTACCCTTTTGCGTAAACCCGATTTCATCTCCTGCTAGCAACATGGGGATGCCTTGGGACAGCATCAGAGTTGTTAAAAAGTTCCGCCGCTGTTGTTCCCGCAATTGCAGTACTGCTGGGTCGTCCGTTTCACCTTCCGCCCCACAATTCCAAGAACGGTTGTGGCTTTCCCCATCCCGGTTTTCTTCCCCGTTAGCTTCGTTGTGTTTCTCGTTGTAGCTGACCAAATCGTTCAGCGTGAAGCCATCGTGGGCGGTGATGAAGTTGACACTCGCATTCGGTCGCCGTCCATTTAGCGCGTACAAGTCTGGGCTGCCTGTGAAACAGTAAGCAAATTGCCCTAATGTACTATTTTCACCACGCCAGAAATCCCGCACAGTATCGCGATACCTGCCATTCCACTCAGACCAGAGAACTGGGAATTGACCGACTTGATAGCCACCATCTCCAAGATCCCAAGGTTCGGCAATCAGTTTCACATCAGCCAGCACCGGGTCTTGGTGAATAATGTCAAAGAAAGCTGCCAGACTATTAACTTCATATAGCTCTCGCGCTAACGCCGAGGCTAGATCGAAGCGAAAGCCATCTACGTGCATCTCCAAAACCCAATACCGCAGGCTATCCATAATTAACTTCAGAACTTGCGGCTGGCGGACGTACAGAGAATTACCGCAGCCTGTATAGTCCATGTAGTAACGGGGATCGCTTTCTACCAAACGGTAATAAATTGTATTGTCAATGCCTCGTAACGACAGAGTTGGACCTAGGTGATTGCCTTCTCCCGTGTGGTTGTAGACCACATCCAGAATCACTTCAATTCCGGCACGATGCAGCGCTTTGACCATCTCCTTGAACTCGGTGACCTGCTGCCCTAACGCGCCACTGGAGCTGTAACCAGAGTAGGGAGCAAAATAGTTGATGGAGTCGTAGCCCCAATAATTCCTTAGCCCCTTGTCAACCAGATGTCCGGGAACGGACAGAAAATGATGCACGGGCATGAGCTCAACTGCTGTGATTCCGAGCCTTTGGAGATGTTCTATTACTGCTGGATGTGCCAATCCTGCATAAGTACCGCGCAATTCTTCTGGCAGATCTGGATGCAGCTTGGTAAAACCCTTGACGTGGGTTTCATAAATCACAGTTTCGTGCCACGGAGTTCGCAGCAGTTGATCGGAATCCCAATCAAAGGACTGATCGACGACAACAGACTTTGGGATCAGATGGGCGCTATCTTGTTCTGAGAAAGATAAATCTTCTTCAGCAGCGTCCCAAGAGTAACCAAAGAGTTCTGGACCATTGCCAATTTCACCATCAATCGCCTTGCCGTATGGGTCAATGAGTAGTTTATTGGGGTTGAAGCGATGACCCTCACTAGGTGCATAGGGACCATGCACTCGAAATCCATACCTTTGACCTGGTCCAACTCCTGGCACATAGCCGTGCCAGACAAAGTTGTTGAGTTCAGTCAAGCTTAGGCGAGTTTCTTTATCGTCTCTGTCAAAAAAACAAAGCTCCACGCCTGTTGCGTTTTCAGAGAACAAAGCGAAGTTTGTACCTTTGCCATCCCAGGTTGCTCCTAAGGGATAGACGTTACCGGGCCATAGCGCTAAGAACATAGATCAGTCATGGAATAAAACTCTAGTTGTTAAAACAGGTTGAGGCGCAGCTTTGTTAATTATTTGTCACAAAGACTTTTTTTCGAGCCTACCTTAAGGAGGATGTTAGGAGGATGATGGACAATGAAATTGTAAACTAATCTAGTGATTTTCTATACCTTCTCCCCATCCGACTTGTTCACGTTCCTGGGCTACTGCCTGGGAACGTAATCTGAGAGGCTCCGCCTCCCCCTTTGGATAGAATGAGCGTCAATGACCGAATAATTCGTAATTCGTAATTCGTAATTAATAAATTAAGGGTACTTGCGAATAGACGAACTCGCTTCGCGAGGCAGCTACGCGATTTATTGATGGATAAAAACAAATTTTTTCCCAAGAAATTATTGCCAACTGGAATAACCGAAAGGCACTAGGCGAAATTATTCTAGCTCTCGCCGACACCGACTATAGCGGTTCTCAGTTGTATCCCATACACTATCGGCCCTCTCCCCTGCCCCTCTCCCAAGTTTGGGAGAGGGGTGCCCCAAGTGGGCGGGGTGAGGGCTGTATGTGACTCAAACGAGAACCGCTATAATTACGAAAACTAATCTACAAGTTTACCATATAACAGGTGACAACTCCACACACCTCCCTTCGGTTATGTCTTATTACTGTACGTTCGCTCCTGATTGAAGGGTGAGAGGAATTAATGCTTTACTGTCCAAGGAAAAAACATGATTCTGGATCTTCTAAAGCTTGTACCATGTAATACTTATGTCATAGCTGTCCCGTCTCTTCCCCACTCCCTACTCCCCACTCCCCACTCCCTATTTCCCAATCTGCGTTTATGAGTAAGACGGCGTGAATATACAAAGGAGTAATATGACTCAAGCATTATTCAAACCAATAACAGTTCAAGAATTTTTGGAATGGATGCCAGAAAATTCAGATAAACGTTATGAACTACATAATGGCGCAATAGTTGAGATGTCACAGCCAATAGGAGAGCATGAAGATGTTACAGGATTTTTAAATATTGAAATTTCTTCGGAAATCAAACGCTTAAAATTACCTTACTCAGTTCCCAAAACTGCACTAGTGCAATCTGCTACTAGTGATTCTGCTTACTCTCCAGATGTATTAGTACTTAATAAATCTGCTTTAAAATCAGAAGAACTTTGGGCGAAATATTCTACTGTTCAGAGTGGCGCTTCTATCCCCTTAGTGGTTGAAGTAGTGAGTACAAATTGGCGCGATGACTATTATAAAAAGATGGGTGAGTATGAAGAAATAAAAATACCTGAGTATTGGATTGTAGATTATCTTGGATTGGGTGGTATTAAATATCTAGGTAGCCCAAAACAACCGACTTTATCAATTTATAACTTAGTTGATGACGAATACCAGGTTTCTCAATTTAGGAGGGAAGATCGCATTATTTCTACTGCATTCCCAGAACTAAACCTGACTGCACAACAAATTTTTAATGCTGCTTTATGACTGTTGAATTCTTTTAATGCTTCTTTACATTGAGGCATGTATTCCACCTAATGGCTCCTTCGTGCCCTGCTCCACTACCAGATAATTTACGATCTTTAACTACACTGGTGTTAAGCGTAATTATTGCGCAAGGATTTCAGATTTTCACGGATAGTGGTTGTGCTGGGATGATCTACCCCTAAGCTAAGTTCAGCAATTCCCAATGCTTTAATGTAGAGTGGTTCCGCTTCGCTGTACCTTCCTTGGGAATAGTAGAGTAAAGCCAAGTCGTTGTAACTTTGGGCAACATCGGGATGCTCTTCTCCCAGTAGACATTGCCTTAGTTCTAATGCTTGAATATACAGTGGTTCCGCTTCGCTGTACCTTCCTTGGGAATAGTAGAGTAAAGCCAAGTCGTTGTAACTTTGGGCAACATCGGGATGCTCTTCTCCCAGTAGACATTGCCTTAGTTCTAATGCTTGAATATACAGTGGTTCAGCTTCACTGTAGCGCCCTTGGGAATAGTAGAGTCTAGCTAGGTTGTGGAGGCTAATGGCAAAATGCGGGTGTTCCTCTCCCAGTCGGCGTTTAAAAAGTTTCAGTACTTTCTGAAACAAAGGTTCTGCTTCCGCGTACCTTCCTTGGTCTGTGTAGATATATGCCAGGTTACGGAGGCTACTAGCAAAATTCTCGTGCTCTTCTCCCAGCAGGCGTCTATCAAGTTCCAGTGCTTGCTGAGTTAAAAGTTCGGCTTTCGCGTATCGCCCTTGCTTATGGTAGAGATGAGCCAGGTGGTTGAGGCTAACGGCAAAAAGCGGGTTCTTCTCTCCGTATTGTTCTCGTAAAAACTCTAACCATTTAATCGTCCAAGGTTCTGCCATAGCATATAAACCCTGTCCTTCATAAAATTTCTCCAAGCCAATAAAAACGAAACCTAAAGCTCCATCACTGACTGCATCAGTCAAATTCTGTGCCACTTCTGCTAAATGGGGGATAGCATCTTTAACTGACTTAATGAAGTCCTGAGTTGGGGATTGAGGAATATCTTTAGCGATCGCCACCATTACTTCTGCAAAAGCGCGTTTCAAATCATCAACTTGTTCTGATGCTGCTAGCTTGACTTTTAGAAACAGCCCCCTTGGGGCATCGCTTAACGGAAGAATAAGCATTACAGCCCAACAGGTGGCAAGATAATGGTTCCAGGCGCGGACCCTTCCGCATCGGTATAACGACAATAGAGAAAGCATTCTGACTGTCGTTAAACTTTGCCTAGTTTGATCTCTTTTAGGCAAAGTCAGAAAGTTCTTTTCCAGAAGAATCAGGGTTTCAGCTTGTTCAAAAGATACTAACTTGCTCCTGTTTTAGGCAAAGTTAATCTAAGCGTACATTTTTGTTCGCCTGCTACTCAAGCCCCTAGTTTTGGAGGATAAGCGCTTGGGATAAGTCAATGATAAGTCAATGATACAACAATTCTACGACAATTATACGACAAGGTATAATTTTGATATTCTAAATAAGGTAACAGTTAATAAGTAAATAGGTGTAGTAACCTCAAGTCAAAAGTGACAGCGAGTGGATAAAAAAAGCAGACCAATCCCGATTTAGTTTGGCAGCTTATACCCCAACCTAAAGAGACTTTAAAAAAAGGATTGATGTCTTGGCAATGGGGTGATGAAAAACACCAAACAGGTGGATCGCAGCGGAAGTACTACAAAGTCATAGGTATCGGGTCTAATTCACTTAGAAAAGTTCCAGAATACCTTAGACAAATGGTGGTAGCAGAAGATCTGTGTTGAAGATTCTATCGACTCTCTCTAGTACGGTACAAGGTAGGTGAGATTATGAATTTTATCGCACAATTCCCTAATCGCAAAGATGCTGAGTCCTTCTTTGAGCAAATTTCTCGTAATGTGGGTAAGGTTTACCTGTCTCGTCGTAAGCCTGTAGTTACCTATGAAGACGAGAGGAATAGCCAGGGGTACGACGGAGAGCAAGCTAAGGCGTTGGCTTTGAAGTTAGGATCTGTGGTTCGTGAGTCTCAACAGTATGCTCCTCTAGCCTAGATGGATGCCTAAGCGAGGAAGTCGCCCTCCTGACTCGGCTACAAAACCGTGCGTGAATCTAAGGATTCACACGTATCCTCAATGACTTGGTGCTTGTCAAACAGACCTATAAATTCTGAGTTAGAAGGGATTAAGGTTATACTCAATTCACCTCATGAGGGCTTGGGCTAGGCTCATGGCACAATGGCAGTTAATCAGCCCAAACCCACAACACTTAGAGTCGAGAGGCAGTCGGGTACAACTATCGCGCACCACATTATAAATCTGCTCAGGTGTAAAACCTGGATAGCTTGACAGCAACAATGCCCCCAGCCCTGCAACTTGCGGGGCTGCTCCACTTGTCCCCCACCATTTCATCGGCTGATAACCACTGCCCCACATGACTTCGCCATACGTGGGAGCGACACAATCTGGTTTAGTTGTTCTTTGTGCCAACTGTCCAGGGCCACGGCTACTATCGCAATGACAGAATCCATTTCTTACGTTCGGGGGCTGATCCATGCGGTTATTCTCATCCACTGTTCCAACTGAGAGCACGTCATCAAGGGAGTTGGCAGCCCAAATAGTGTTGGGGTAGGAATTCAAGGGGTCGTTTCCACAAACATTGACGTGATTATTACCTGCCGCAAACACAACCACAATTCCTTGTGCAACTGCATCTTTAATAATGTCGATAAAGTCAGGGTTAGGAGTTGGGGGATTGCACTGATAACTACCATATGAATTATTCACCACCAGCCGTGACACTTTTTTAGTTATAACTAGATCGATCAGAAATTCGTAGATTTGAAAGAGCTGCGTATCCTTGAATGAGGTCTTACAGCTAATCAATTTGGCTTTAGGAGCAACGCCATCGTATCGCCCTCCTGCTTCACTGGTTGCAGCAGCAATACAGGCGGTCATGGAGCCATGCCCTTCGACATCAGTCCAAGCTGACTCGTCGTGATAAGACCATTCATGAGGAGATTGTTTCCAGGCAGGGAACTCGGGCATAGTTCCAGAGATACCAGTATCTACGATCGCAACGTAATTCGTATTTGATTCAGCAATCAGCGCACGGTTTTTCCAATTCTCTCGTGAGGCTGATAAATCTCTGACTTTTATTTCTAACGCCCTCAGCTTTTTCTGTTTTTAAAACGGCTTTTTCTTTCCAGCTGTCTCGACCATTACGAAACAAGCGTGCTAATCGGCTAATTGGACTTTTAAACTCCTGCATTAACTTTTCCCCCTGCTCCCTACAGGCGACATAGTTTCTGCATGAAAAAATACCACTTTAACCCCCTCAAAGTCAACACCCTACCTACTTCCAAGAAAGGTAACGTCAAAATCGCTACCCGTTTCAAACAATACAGCCAATACCATCAAAGGTTAACCTTCTCACTGTCCAGTGACCAAAATACTTAATTTCCATGAGTATTGGGATTGTTAAGCGGCCTATATTTATAACTGAGTTCAAGTGCATTGCAAAAGCTATTGAGACTAGAAAGCAAAGCATTGTAGTAAGAGTAGGCATCATCCCGTTCCAGAAGAAGACGGGCATACAAGGTCAGTTCAGGCTCTGGGGCTAAACAACTTTTTGGGATATTTAAGCCTGCTTTGGTTAAGCGCGTTGTGGCGATCGCAACTAACAACGATCCAACTGTATTCGCAGCAATTCTCATTATGAGAATAATTATCATTACGATTCGGAACTATGCAAAATT
>CAXTSI010000454.1:0-7429 GCA_964246695.1 uncultured bacterium | reverse complement strand
GTGGGAACTGAAGGTAAGCTGGGTGGTCAAGCGCAAGTTAAGGGCGTAGCTGGCACTTGGAAAGATTTAACCGACAATGTGAACTCAATGGCGGGTAACTTGACGGCACAAGTGCGAGGCATTGCTAGGGTAGTGACGGCAGTTGCTAATGGTGATTTGAAGCGGAAACTGATGCTGGATGCCAAGGAAGAAATTGAAACTTTGGCAGAGACGATTAATGAGATGATTGACACCCTAGCGACTTTTGCCAACCAAGTTACCACCGTGGCGCGGGAGGTGGGCATTGAAGGTCAGTTAGGCGGACAAGCTTCTGTGCCTGGGGCTGCTGGTACTTGGAAAGATTTGACTGACAACGTCAACGAACTTGCTGCCACTCTCACTACCCAGTTGCGGGCGATCGCCGAAGTAGCAACAGCCGTTACTAAGGGTGACTTAACGCGATCGATTGCCGTCGAAGCGCAAGGTGAGGTCGCCATCCTCAAAGACAACATCAACCAGATGATTGCTAACCTGCGGGAGACAACGCAGAAGAACACCGAACAAGACTGGTTGAAAACTAACTTGGCGAAGTTTACCCGGATGCTTCAGGGTCAACGCGACCTAGAAGCCGTATCTAAACTTATTCTTTCAGAGTTAGCGCCATTGGTAGGAGCCAATTGTGGCGTGTTCTATATCATGGAAGCGGAAGAAGTACCATATTTGAAGCTGATCAGCAGTTACGCTTATCGGGAACGCAAGCATCTTGCTAACCGCTTCTACTTGGGTGAAGGCTTGGTAGGACAATGTGCTTTGGAAAAAGAACGCATTCTGCTTTCAGAGATACCGCCAGACTATATCAAAATTAGTTCTGGCTTAGGCGAAGCCACCCCACTGAACGCTGTGGTGTTACCCGTACTATTTGAAGGACAGGTAACGGCAGTAATTGAACTGGCTTCATTCCGGCGCTTTGGCGAGATTCATCTGACGTTCTTAGATCAACTAACTGAAAGTATCGCGATCGTCTTGAACACCATCGCCGCCAGTATGCGGACTGAAAAGTTACTCAAACAGTCGCAGTCTTTAACAGAGGAGTTGCAAAGTCAGCAAAACGAACTCAGGGAAACCAACACACGTCTAGAACAACAAGCTCAAACACTTAAATCATCCGAGGATTTACTGAGGAAACAGCAAGAAGAGTTACAACAAACCAACGCCGCACTAGAAGAAAAGGCAGAGTTGTTAGCCATACAAAAAAAAGAAGTCGAACGCAAGAATCAGGAAATAGAACTGGCAAGGCGGTCATTGGAAGAGAAAGCCGCGCAACTAGCTTTATCGTCAAAATACAAATCTGAGTTTCTTGCCAACATGTCTCATGAATTGCGGACACCTTTGAACAGCTTGTTGATTTTAGCAAAATTGCTAGCAGATAACGTTGAGGGTAATCTCACAGCCAAACAAGTGGAATACAGCCACACGGTTTATGCCGCAGGTAATGATTTGTTGGCGTTAATCAATGACATTTTGGACTTGGCAAAAATCGAATCTGGAACCATGTCAATTGACATCAGTCAGATGCAGTTTTCCGAGTTGCGCTACCACCTACATGGCATCTTTCAGCAAGTAGCGGTTGACAAAAGCCTCAACTTCACCATTGACTTCGCGCCCGAACTACCAACAAGCATCCACACTGACGTAAAACGCTTACAACAAGTCTTGAAAAATCTGCTTTCAAATGCGTTTAAATTTACAGAACGTGGAGAGGTCAGTTTGCGAGTCGAAGTGGCAAAGCAAGGGTGGAGCAATGACTATGTTTCATTGAATCGCGCTACTAGTGTGTTCGCTTTCACAGTCAGTGATACAGGCATTGGTATTTCCCCTGACAAGCAAAAGATAATTTTCGAGGCGTTTCAACAGGCAGATGGCACGACCAGTCGCAAATATGGCGGTACAGGTTTGGGCTTATCAATTAGCCGTGAAATTAGCCGTCTGTTGGGTGGCGAAATTAAACTCGTCAGTCGCCTTGGTCACGGGAGTACGTTTACCCTTTACTTACCGCAGGGAACAGGAGTGGCAACGGATGTTCTAACGGATGTAACGGATAAGTTAAGTGTGGGACTGATAGATCAACCATCCGCTACATCCGCTACAACATCCGTTGCCTCATCCTCCTCATCTCCCCCCACTCCCCTAATTGACGACAGAAACAACATCCAGCAGGGATCGCGCACACTTTTAATCGTGGAAGATGACATGAAGTTTGCGCGGATCTTGTTAGACATGGCGCAAGAAGAAGAATTTAAGGGCGTCGTTGCTGATAACGGTAGTACGGGTTTGGCGCTAGCACAGGAATTTCAGCCGACAGCGATTCTTCTTGACATCCATCTGCCGGGGATGGACGGTTGGACGGTGCTAGATCGCCTCAAGCATGACCCAAATACCCGTCATATTCCAGTGTATTTCATGTCAGTTGAGGAAGGACGACAACGCGGATTGCAACAAGGAGCTCTAGCCTATTTGCAAAAACCTGTTAGCAGTGAGGCGTTGCACCAAGCATTGACCAAAATCAAAGATTTTGTCGATCGCTCTGTCAAGAATTTGCTGGTAGTGGAAGACAATGAGACTCAACGGCTGAGTATTGTGGAATTAATTGGCAACAACGATGTTGCTACTACTGCTGTTGGTACTGGTGAAGCAGCGCTAGCTGCCATTGCAAAGCAGCAATATGATTGTGTAGTTCTCGATTTAGGACTACCGGATATGAGCGGATTTGAACTGATTGAACAGATCAAGCTTCAATCAGGAGGCGAAGCACTCCCAATTATCGTTTATACAGGGCGGGAACTGACTCGGGACCAAGAGATGCAACTGAGGCGCATAGCACAGACAATTATTGTCAAGGATGTAAGTTCGCCCGAACGTCTTTTCGACGAAACCGCCTTGTTTCTGCACCGCGTTCAAGCAACATTACCTGCTCCCAAACGACAAATGCTAGAACAGTTGCATTCCTCCGATCCCGTACTTGTAGGCAAGAAAGTACTGATTGTCGATGACGATGTGCGTAACATTTTTGCCCTGACGAGTCTGTTAGAACGTTACCAAATGCAGGTTTTGTATGCTGAAAACGGTAGGGATGGTATTGACGTTTTACAAAATCATCCAGACCTGAATGTGGTTTTGATGGATGTGATGATGCCCGAAATGGATGGTTACGAAACTACACGCCTCATTCGCACATCAGATCAATTTAAATCTTTGCCAATTATTGCCCTTACCGCTAAGGCAATGCAAGGCGATCGCGACAAATGTATCGAAGCTGGTGCATCCGACTATATCACCAAACCTGTCGATATTGAACAGTTGCTTTCCCTGTTGCGCGTTTGGCTTTATCGATAGAATTTATCTATAGAAATCATATTTGATTTTGAAATTATACGTAGTCGGTGCACTGCCCACCAAAACCCGGATATGGTGGGCAGTGCCCACCCTACTTAAAATTTTTCATCAATAATTTAGGATTCCTATAGCAGTCCTATTTAATTTATGAACAAGGGAGACAAGGGAGAGGTATTCACAACTCCTGCACGGATTGCTATAATTTATAAACTATAAATTATAAATTATAATTCATAATAGCAATGTTAAATAATTTTAAAATTGGCACTAAAATAGGCGCAGGCTTTGCATTAGGTTTAACGATTCTTGGTGCTCTTGGAGTAGTCTCATATCGCGCGACGAGCAGCTTAATTGACAATTCTCGCTGGCAAACCCATACATATGAAGTGCTAGGAAATTTGGATGATTTAACGTCTCAACTAAAAGACGCTGAAACAGCACAAAGTAGTTATGTGTCTACGGGAGAAAAGCGTTATTTAGAAACCTATAAAACTGCGATTCCAGTCATAGGACAGAAGGTCAAAAACTTACGTAAATTGACAGCCGATAACTCCAATCAACAGCGTATAATTGATATTTTAGAGCCAAAAATTGAGGAAAAAATAGCTGTCTTAAAAAACACAATTTCTTTGATAGGAAATCAAGGAATTGAAGCGTCAAGGCAATTACTGCTGACAGATAATAACAAAAATTTGATGAATGATATCCGGCGTCTAATCGCCGAGATGCAAAGTGAAGAGCGCACACTATTGCAACAGCGATCGCAGAAGACTCAAGCAGCTACCCAGCAATCAATTAATACTATCACGTATGGTGTTCCTCTAGCTTTTTTGCTCTTAACTTTAATTGGCATTTATCTAACCAGAAACATTTCTAAACCTCTCAAAGAAATTTCTGGTGTAACCGAAAAGCTGGCAAAGGGAGACTTATCAGTGAGTATGCCTGTTGACAACCGCCAAGACGAAATTGGCGTGTTAGCGCAGGCGTTTAACGAGATGATTGTCAATTTGCGCGAGACAACTCTCACAAATAATCAACAAAACTGGCTAAAGTCCAACCTGGCTAAGTTTAGCCAGATGCTGCAAGGTCAAAGAAGTTTGGAAACAGTTGCTAGTATGATTTTAAGAGAACTTGCCCCATTAGTTAGTGCACAACAGGGCGTGTTCTACATAATGGACTCTGTTGACGACAAGCCAGCGCTGAAGCTTCTGAGTAGCTATGCTTATCAACAGCGGAAGAATCTGTCTAACCAATTCCGATTAGGGGAAGGATTAGTGGGACAGTGCGCTGTAGAAAAACAAAAAATCATACTGACGGATGTCCCTAATGACTATATCCGGATCAGTTCTGGTTTGGGTGAAGCCAAACCTCTAAATATTATCGTTTTGCCTTTGCTATTTGAAAACCAGGTAATAGGAGTTATTGAGTTAGCCTCTTTTCAACGCTTTAGCGATATTTTTCTAGCGTTCCTAGATCAAGTCACTGAAACTTTTAGCGTAGTGCTGAACACGATCGCATCTGATAGGCGCACTCAAGAACTGCTGCAGACAGTACAAGCATCGGAAGAACTTTTGAAGCTACAGCAGCAAGAGTTGCAGCAGTCTAACGAAGAATTGCAGCAACTCAACGCCGAACTGGAAGAAAAGGCAGAGTTGTTAGCCATACAAAACAAAGAAGTCGAACGCAAGAATCAGGAAATAGAACTGGCAAGACAGTCTTTGGAAGAGAAAGCCGCGCAAATAGCTCTATCATCAAAATACAAGTCCGAGTTTCTTGCCAACATGTCCCACGAATTGCGGACACCTTTGAACAGCTTGTTGATTTTAGCCAAATTGCTAGCAGATAACCCTGAGGGTAATCTCACAGCGAAACAAGTGGAATACAGCCACACAGTTTATTCTTCAGGTAGTGATTTATTGGTGTTAATCAATGACATTTTGGACCTGGCAAAAATCGAATCTGGAACCATGTCAATTAACATGAATCAGGTGCTGTTTTCCGACTTGCGCTACCACCTAGATAGCACGTTTCGGCAATTCGCAACTGACAAAGGACTTGAATTCACAATTGAATTTGCTCCTGAATTACCAAGGTCGATTTATAGTGATGGGAAACGCTTACAACAAGTCTTGAAAAATCTGCTCTCAAACGCATTTAAATTTACAGAACGTGGAAAGGTCAGTTTGCGAGTCGAGGAAGCAAAGCAAGGGTGGAGCAATGACTATGTTTCATTGAATCGCGCTACTAGTGTGTTCGCTTTCACAGTCAGTGATACAGGCATTGGTATTTCCCCTGACAAGCAAAAGATAATTTTCGAGGCGTTTCAACAGGCAGATGGCACGACCAGTCGCAAATATGGCGGTACAGGTTTGGGCTTATCAATTAGCCGTGAAATTAGCCGTCTGTTGGGTGGCGAAATTAAACTCGTCAGTCGCCTTGGTCACGGGAGTACGTTTACCCTTTACTTACCGCAGGGAACAGGAGTGGCAACGGATGTTCTAACGGATGTAACGGATAAGTTAAGTGTGGGACTGATAGATCAACTATCCGCTACATCTGTTATAACATCCGCTGCCTCATCTGCCCACGGACCACGTACAGACGGGACAGCGGAACGTCTCTTCCTCACTCCTCTAATTGACGATAGGGATAATATTCAACAGGGATCGCGCACACTTTTAATCGTGGAAGATGACATGAAGTTTGCGCGTATCTTGTTAGACATGGCGCAAGAACAAGAATTTAAGGGCATTGTCGCTCATAACGGTAGTACGGGTTTGGCGCTAGCACAGGAATTTCAGCCGACAGCAATTATTCTCGACATCCATCTGCCTGGGATGGATGGTTGGACGGTGCTAGATCGCCTCAAGCATGACCCAAATACCCGTCATATCCCAGTGCATATCATGTCAGTTGAGGAAGGACGACAGCGCGGATTGCAACAAGGAGCTCTAGCCTATCTGCAAAAACCTGTTAGCAGTGAAGCGTTGCACCAAGCATTAACCAAAATCAAAGGTTTTGTTGAACGTCCTGTGAAGAATCTCCTGGTAGTGGAAGACAATGCTACTCAACGGCTAAGTATTGTGGAATTAATTGGCAACAGCGATGTTGCTACTACTGCTGTTGGTACTGGTGCAGCAGCGCTAGAAGCAATACGTGAAGGGCAATTTGATTGCGTAGTTCTTGATTTAGGACTACCGGATCTGAGCGGATTTGAACTGATTGAACAGCTCAAGCTTCAATCAGGAGGCGCAGCACTCCCAATTATCGTCTATACAGCACGAGAACTAACTCGGACCGAAGAGACACAACTGAGACGCATCACAGAGACAATTATTGTCAAGGATGTACGTTCGCCCGAACGCCTTTTCGAGGAAACCGCCTTATTCTTGCACCGCGTTCAAGCAACATTACCTGCTCCCAAACGACAAATGTTGGAACAGTTGCATTCTTCTGACCCGATCCTTAGAGATAAGAAAGTGCTGATCGTTGATGATGATGTGCGTAACATCTTCGCCCTGACAAGTCTCTTGGAACGTTATCAAATGCAGGTTTTGTATGCTGAAAACGGTAGAGATGGTATTGACGTTTTACAACATAATTCAGACCTAAATGTGGTTTTGATGGATGTGATGATGCCCGAAATGGATGGTTACGAAACCACACGCCTCATTCGCACCTCAGATCAATTTAAATCTTTGCCAATTATTGCCCTTACCGCCAAAGCAATGCAAGGCGATCGCGACAAATGTATCGAAGCTGGTGCATCCGACTATATCACCAAACCTGTAGATACTGAGCAGTTGCTCTCCCTCTTGCGCGTTTGGCTTTATCAATAGCTTTCCACCTTAAGATATAAGTTTTAGTTATTATTTCTAGTAAATAGATGGATGCAGTTTTTTACCTGGAAGCGCTATAACAAATAATAACGTTGCTAATTGTAGAGTGAGGGCTGGTAATAGCTAATGGCTAATAGCTAATAGCTAATAGCTAATAGCTAATAGCTAATAGCAATGAACAATCAACAATTAGCAATGAACAATTAGCAATTAGCAAT
>CAXTSI010000453.1:0-7454 GCA_964246695.1 uncultured bacterium | reverse complement strand
AATGAGCACTGCTGTGCCCCTACAAATACCATGTGCAATCAACCGGATTTGATATCATTCGTCATTCGTCATTCGTCAGCTATAATCCTGACTCCTGATTCCTAACTCCTGAATTCTTTTTATTTTGAAAGGGATACCTCAGTTTATGACCTATGATTACGACCTGTTTGTCATTGGTGCTGGTTCTGGAGGTTTGGCAGCTTCCAAACGCGCCGCTAGCTACGGGGCAAAAGTAGCGATCGCCGAAGACGACTTAGTCGGTGGCACTTGTGTGATTCGGGGCTGCGTTCCCAAAAAACTCCTGGTCTACGGATCTCACTTTCCGGCATTGTTTCACGATGCGGCAGGCTATGGTTGGAAGGTGGGTGAAGCTGAGTTGGACTGGGAACATTTGATTACATCTATAGATAAGGAAGTCCGGCGACTGTCGCAAATGCATATTAACTTCCTCGAAAAAGCAGGGGTGGAACTCGTTAAAGGTCGTGCCACATTGTTAGATCCACACACTGTAGAAGTTGACGGACGCAAAGTGACAACTGACAAAATTTTGATTGCTGTCGGAGGGCGTCCCATCAAACCAGATATCCCAGGGATGGAATATAGCATTACCTCCAACGAAATGTTTCACTTGAAAGCACAACCGAAGCATATCGCCATTATTGGTTCTGGTTATATCGGCACGGAGTTTGCCTGTATTATGCGCGGTTTAGGTTGTGAAGTGACACAAATTATCCGCAAAGACCTCATTTTGAAGGGGTTTGATGAAGATGTCCGCACCGGGATTCAGGAGGGTATGGTAAATCACGGTATTCGTTTCATCCAGAATACAGTGGTGAAAGCAGTTGAGCGCGGACCTGAAGGTTTGAAGTTGATGTTATCCGGAGAACATGAAGAACCAGTAATTGCCGATGTGTTTTTGGTGGCGACCGGTCGCGTTCCCAACTTACAAGGACTGGGTTTGGAAAATGCCGGAGTGAATGTGGTCCCCAGTTCCATCGAAGGACCAGGATACAGCACCATGAATGCGATCGCCGTTAACGAATACAGTCAAACTTCTCAGGATAATATCTTTGCCGTAGGTGATGTCACCGATCGCATGAATTTAACTCCTGTAGCAATAGGTGAAGGTCGTGCTTTTGCAGATAGTGAATTCGGCGACACCCGCCGTGTATTCAATCACGAAACTATCCCCACAGCCGTATTTTCCACACCCGAAGCCGCTACGGTGGGTTTGACCGAAGCCGAAGCAAGAATTCAACTGGGAGACGACGCGGTGAAAGTCTATCGCACTCGCTTCCGCCCTTTGTTCCATAGTTTGACCGGTGCCCAAGAAAGAACAATGATGAAATTGGTGGTAGATGGCAACACCGACAAAGTGCTGGGTGCCCATATGGTGGGAGAAAGCGCAGGTGAGATCATTCAAGGCGTGGCGATCGCTGTGAAGATGGGCGCAACCAAAAAAGACTTTGACGCCACTGTCGGTGTTCATCCCTCAGCAGCAGAAGAATTCGTGACAATGCGGTAATAAGAGTTGTTAATTGCTAATTGCTAATTGCTAATTGCTAATTGTCAATTGTTACTATTAGCCCTTCGGGTTCGCAGTCCCCTACGGCGGGAAACCCGCCTTCAGGGCTGTCTCACCATTAGCCATTAGCCATTAGCTTTACTTTGCAGTACATCTACCTTCATGGCTTTGCATCCAGTCCTAATTCTGCTAAAGCCCGGTATATAAGCGATCGCTTTGCAGAAGTTAATATAAACCTGAAAATTCCCGATCTCAATGCTGGGGATTTTTTCCACCTGACAATCACCCGCCAGTTAAATCAGACTGTGTCAGAAATCAGTCACGATTCTACACCAGTAACGCTCATTGGGTCGAGCTTGGGTGGTTTGACATCTGCCTACTTAGGACAGCAACACCCGCAGGTGCAACGCCTCGTCCTGCTTGCACCTGCTTTTCAGTTTTTATCTCATTGGTTGCCTAAGTTAGCAGATGAACAGATAAACCATTGGCAACAGGAAAAATATCTCATGGTTAACCATTATGGAGAGGGGCGATCGCTGCCGTTAAGTTATGATTTCATCACAGACGCTGCTCAATACAAAGAGGAGATCTTGCAGCGCCCCATCCCTACCCTGATCCTGCATGGACAAGACGATGAAGTGATTCCGATCTCTGCCAGTCGGGACTTTGCCAAATTACGTCCTTGGGTGGAGTTAGTGGAACTAAATAGCGATCACGCTTTGGGAAATGTCATGTCAGAAATTTGGCAAGCAATTCGCTTGTTCTGCCAGATACTTTGAAGTTGTATAATATACAGTTATTGTTATTTGTTAGTTGTTAGTTGTTAGTTGTTAGTCGTTAGTTGCAACTGACCACTAACAACTAACCAATAACCACTAACAAATTATGCTGTTGATTATTAATAGCAACTGACCACTAACAACTAACCAATAACCACTAACAAATTATGCTGTTGATTATTAATAACAACTAACAACTAACAACTAACAACTAACAACTAACAACTAACAACTAACAACTAACAACTAACAACTAACAACTTATGTTACCATTTATCCGCTCAGACTTAGCCCAGTTTACGGCTTACAAACCCCACCCTAGTAGTGATACAAACGATGGCGCGTCAAACCAGCTAGATCGCCTAGATACGAATGAAAGCCCATTAGATTTACCGCCTGAGTTAAAACAAAAGCTGGCTTGGACTTATCAGCAAATGATTGAGACGAATCGTTATCCTGATGGTGGACATGAGACACTTAAGGATGCGATCGCCCAGTACGTCAATGAGTCAGCTTTTGAGTCGCGAACGAGAATCACTGCTGCCAATATTTCCGTGGGTAATGGTTCCGATGAGATCATCCGCTCGTTATTAATTGCTAGCTGTTTGGGAGTCGGCTCTATTCTAATAGCTCAACCCACTTTCTCTATGTACGCCATTTTAGCCCAAACTCTCGGTATCCCAGTGGTGGCGGTAGGTAGAAATGAAACTCATTTTGAAATTGACTTAAATCGCGCTCAATTAGCTATAGAAAAAACTCAAAATCCTCCTATTAAAGCTGTTTTTGTAGTTCATCCCAATTCCCCCACTGCCAATCCCTTGACTGTAGCAGAGTTAGCATGGTTAAGAAGTCTAAGTGAACAGATTTTAGTAGTGATTGATGAAGCTTACTTTGAATTTAGCCAGAATACCCTGGTTGGTGAATTACCACAGCGCCCAAACTGGGTGGTGCTACGCACATTTTCTAAAGCTTTCCGGTTGGCTGCATTGCGGGTTGGCTACTGCGTCGCCCATCCTGAGTTAATCAACATCCTAGAAAAAGTTCGCTTACCCTACAATCTCCCTAGCTTCTCAATTGCTGCAGCATTAATTGCTCTGCAAAACCGCCAACTATTACTAGAGTCAATTCCCCAAACACTCACTGAACGAGCCAAACTCATCAACGCTTTATCCCAAAACCCAGAATTCCACGTCACCCAAAGCGCTGCTAACTTTATTTTCCTGCGTCTCAAACCAAATCTTCGTGACTCACAAGACGCTGCTTTAAAAAATCTTCACTCTTATCTCAAAGCTTCTGGCACTCTTGTGCGGGAAATAAGCGGAGGATTACGAATTACTGTCGGGACGACCGAGGAAAACGTCCGTACTCTGAACCGTTTAGTTCAGTTTCATTTCAATCCCTGATAGGGATTAATACAGAATCACGAAGATCGATAATTGCTAATTGCTAATTGCTAATTGTACTCTTTGGTATTAGCCATTATAACTTAGTAATCAAACCTGCCGTTCACGTCGCTGCCTAAACGACGTACTATCCCCACTGTTTGTGGCAGCACACCCACCAGAAGAGCAAAGGCAACATCCGGTAGCTGAGCTACTATTTCTGGTGGAAAGTACTGCTCAAATTGATCGAGAATCTTCTGGACTCGCTGCCCGGGTACTGGATTTTCTGTAATTTGTTTGATCAACCTAATCCACTGTCGCCTGATTAAATAAGCCTTCTGACGCTCCTCATGAGATTCGGGAGTCAATAAAGACAGATTTCCAATAGGCAGCACTCCTTGGCAATTGCGATCGTAATCACCACCCACTGCTGCCCCTGGTCCAGCAAACTCTGCATGATAGCGTTTAAACAATATTAATCCATTCCGCCTACGACTGTTGACTATGAAAACCTTTCCACTGAGCAGCGTTGTCAAGAGATCCGAGCCATAGAATCGCTCAGTTACATCTGGCATGACAAAATAGTCAAGGAAACTGGTGTCAGGGTAATAAGTTGATACCATAGCAGTTTGATAGCGTCGGCTCTTTTCGCTATCCATGTTTTCTGAAACTCTGGATGAATTTGGTATTTGTCTGCACTGCAATAGATGACTTGCTGTTAACTTAAATTTGGGATTTTTTCTGCATTATCAAGTCAACAATTCCTTGCTCTACTCAACTTCACATAAAAATAAATACGCATTGGGTCAGTAATTAAGTAATCATATTCTATGGGATTTAATTCGATTTGTCTTCAAAATGCCCAATTATTTATTTAAAGTTTTTATAAAGAAGAAGAAATATAATACAAAGTTATTGTAAGGAATTCAGTAATTAGTTAGCGTAAATGTACTGAGATCACTTAAAAAAAATATTTTATCTTCCATATCTGTGATTTAAATAATAAATTAGTTTCAAAAATGTATCCTTCAAATTAACAAAATTAGCAGAAAATACATATCCTATTATTCTAATAATAAGTAAGTAGCTTTGTAGAAAAACTCGTTTAAAAGATTTCTTGGTGAGAAGAGAAAATAAGTAGAGGACTCCTATAGCAATCCTATTTGATTTATAAACAAGAGGAGCCAGCGCTCCTTGCCGACACCAGGGAAACACTCATAAGAACTGCTCTTTGTAGCAACCCGTGGTATATATAAAATTCCTATTTTATTTTTGAACCACCATATCCTGGTTTTGGTGGGCAATGCCCACCCTACACTACGTATATATTTTTCACGCTATAGGCGCACGGATTCCTATAGTTGGATGATAAAAAGTTTAAAAACTTAAAAAAACTTAATTAGGACTTACGCATTGACAGAAATAGTTAAGTATGAGTCCGGCAATTCTTAGACCAAAATTTGACCCTTCGGGTGACGCTCGTGCCTCGTTCGCCCTTGGCGTCTCCCCGAGTGAGTAGATCGCAACGCTTACGCCAGTCCCCTGGGCGCGGGAAACAAGCTGCAAGGGCTGGACTCACCGTAGGGGCGCAGTTTCCGCTTCTGGTCAATGTGGCACGGGTTCTGTTTCAGAGCGATGCCCAATAGGAGCAGAGCTTTCTATGTCGCATCGCTCGTCCGTCTGAAACGACCTAATTCCGTCATACATATGATGCTTAATTTGTATAGTGCGTAAGTCCTATTAATCTAAAGCGATCGGCAGAAATATTTCATGATGTCAGCTAAATCACTATATTAGCTTGATATTAGCTTGATATTAGCTCAGAATACTTTACTTTTTATGAAGCCAATACTTATGAGAAATGAAGGAGCAAAGATGGCTACATTTAGAAAATTCAAATAGTTGAGTCAGCGCTAATTTGCTTATGTAAGAATATCTGGCGCGAACGTCCTAGAAGAAATGTATTCCAATGAGATTCGACATTATGTACCTGATATCCCAACTTGACATACAGCTGCCGTGCCTGACGGTTATCTTCCAAAACATGGAGGTATAAGTCCTCAAATCCCCAACTCATAACGACTTTTTCACAAGCTGCAAGCAACTTTGAAGCAGCACCCTGCTGACGGTATTTTGGGTGGACAGCTAAATTAGACAGGTAAGGAAAACTCTTATTAACCTGTGTCCAAGCATCAGTGAAACGCAGACCAAGTTCTACAGTTCCAACTAAATTATTTGCCGCATTAGTAGTAGTGTCAACGGCAACCAAACAGACTTGGTGGGGCGATGCTGTTGCTAAACGGTGTCTTAGGTCTTCGTAAATACCTAAACGTATTAACGGGAAAGCCCATCCCCATATACCATTTTGTTTGTGAAAGCTTTCAGTAATGATTTGGGCAACACCAGTCAAATCAGCAGATGTAGCCGGACGGATTTGGAATTGGCACGAAGCCCCAGCGAGGGCATCTGTGACTGGTTCTTGGTGAGATGATTGAAAAAACCAGGGTATCAAGGCTAGCTATTGGTTGATTTTATGCGACGAAAATCTTCTCAAATATCCTAAAACATCATTAAACCTGTAAGAAAACTTTCTGGGATGACGGCAATCGACTACGGTATTGACCTATAGCGGACTGATTGTCCTAATTGCTAAATTGGAAAGAGTTCTTTGTCTAATAGTATACTTTGCCCATAAATCTTATAGTTGTAATATTGCTGACTTTACCATGACTAACATAAATAAAATTTATCTAAAAGTGTTAGCGCCAGTGCTGGAACGGGAAAACTTAATATGCGGCTACAGCTGGATCATTCAGCCAGCAGAGCTTGCTGTAAACGTTAATACACAGTTCTCGCCGGAGGTGAGGCAAGATTTGGCAACTAAACATCTTTTCTCTAAGAGTACAACCGATCATCAACTGAATTGGGGTGCACCAGAACAAATGGTAGTCGGCTCAAATTATTGAGGCAAAGGGCTGTGAGTACATACTTTTACTCCTCTATTCAGCACTTATGTAGGCAAACAGCCTTATCGCTCGAAATGCTCTGCTATCAACTGACTCAGAAAAATCTTTACCCGATCAGATTATTCTTTATCCGACTGCCATTGCAGCAGGAAAGCGGTGCATGAAATCCCAAGCAAACAGTAAGCCTAAAATTTTGGTTGTCGATGACGAACCTGACAACCTTGACTTGCTTTACCGCACCTTTTATCGCGACTACAAGGTGCTAAGGGCAAGTTCAGGTCCAGCTGCACTGGATTTGCTGGCACTCGAAGGAGATGTATCAGTCATCATCTCCGATCAGCGAATGCCGATGATGAGCGGTACAGAATTTTTGAGCCTAACAGCGGCTCAATATCCAGATATCATCCGGATTATCTTAACTGGCTACACTGATGTCGAAGACCTGGTGGAAGCAATCAACGCTGGTAAGGTATTTAAATATGTGACCAAACCGTGGGAAGCAGAGGAACTCAAAACAGTGGTACGCCAAGCCCTGGATACCCACAATGTCCTAAAAGCCCGCACCCGCGAACTAACCCGCACACTCCGTCAGGAATCGCTCCTGAACACCGTCACAAATACGATTCGCAGCGCCTTGGACTATCGGCTAATTCTCCAAACAATAGTAGATACCGTCGGGATGATGCTGGAGGTGGACGTTTGCCTCTTGCGTCCCTTTCAAAATGACCAGTTGGTAGATGAAGGATTTATTTATCAAAAGGCGATGAGTGACAGTGGGAGAGGGGGAGTAGGGGATGTAGGG
>CAXTSI010000452.1:0-7465 GCA_964246695.1 uncultured bacterium | reverse complement strand
CGGTTTTCGGTGCTGGTAATCCAGTCACAGAACCGCTCCCATACATTGGCGCTGCCGCGTTGCTGTAGGGTTGTGGTCATTGTTTTATAATTGCGGTAAACTTTTTTGAAATAAATCAGGCTGAATCATCTGCCTGTATTTATAAAATTAACATAGGTTGATTTAAAATGAGCAATTACTCCTATTTATTTTTTTTATCAAATTAATTAACTTTAGTTATAGGAGTCAGGAGGAGACTCCTAACTCCTAACTCCTTAGAAATCAAAGTAGATGTAGGGCAAACTGCCTTCAGGAGCTAGTAACCAAACACTGTATAAGCACAGGGATACGAACACAAGCTTCACGTGCCAGTTAAACTCTAGCTTCAGGGTACGGCTCAAGGCGTAGAACACAGCCATAAAGATAGCTAAAGCACCTAGGCGCATTGCCATTTGATATTGACTGATATTCAAGGCTTCGACATAAACTTTTTGAGCAAACTGGACATCGGCAGCATGACCCCAAAGATGCTGAATGACAGCAGAAGAGTCTTGAAGGTTGGGTAGGCGGAACCAAATCCAAGAGGTAAAAACCATGAGTTGCGTCAGCAGCCACGCTAAAACTATGCCGAAGGGATTTTGCCAGAAGTTTTCCAGATATTTAAAGCGATCGCCCATAGCTTGAGTGAGCCGATGCACCACCAAGGCTAGACCGTGTAATCCGCCCCAGACTAAAAAACCTAATGCTGCTCCGTGCCAAATACCGGCAATCAGCATCACAATCATTAAATTAAGGCAGGTGCGATCCAAGCCTTGACGGGAACCACCCAAGGGAAAGTATAAGTAGTTACGCAACCAATCTCCCAGAGTCATGTGCCAGCGTCGCCAAAAGTCAGCAATACTAGTGCTGAAATAGGGATAATCAAAATTTTCTGGTAAAATCAAGCCGAAGAGCATTGCACTGCCACGAGCGATGTCTACGTAACCGTTGAAATCTAAATACAACTGTAAGCCGTAGGCAAAGGTTGCTAACCAGAGATCCACACTACCTGCCCGCTGTAGGTTGCCAAAACACAAATCGACAAAAATTCCCAGATGGTCAGCCAAAATACCTTTTTTGACTGCACCTCTAGCAATCAACCACAGTCCCTCTGCCACAGTATCAGCAGTGGGCAAGCGCAGATTGTTAAATTGAGTTGCTAGGTTGTGGTAACGAGTAATCGGACCTGAAATCAGTTTGGCAAAGAAAAATTTGTACGCTGCAAATTTCAGGAGTTCCTTGGCTGCTGGCGCACCGCGATAGACATCAATTAAATAGGCAATGCACTCAAAAGTGAAAAATGAAATCCCCAAAGGTGCAATTAATTTAAAAGATTCGGTAGCTGAGTTTGTGGAGTCCGTGGGAAAAATAAACTTTAATAAAGCTGGCAGATACTTAAAACCTAAAAGCAGCAAAACATTTAAAATCACACCTAGCCACAAAAGCTTCAATCTGCGACGGTTCCAATCAGCTTGAGTAAACTGCCACTCTTCGTTAGAAATCGGTGAGGTGTTTTCCCCAATCTCCAGCCCTAAACGAAAATTTATAAAAACCAATACTAATAGTAGTGGAATATACTGAAATTGTAAAGATGCATAAAACACTAAACTTGCTATCAGCAGTGTCCATAGCTGCAGCCTCGGTTGTACAATTGACCAATAAATTCCCAGCACACTTAGTAAGAACAGCCCGTATACAATTGATATAAAGTTCATTTGTTAATTATTAATAATTGGTAATTGGTAATTGGTAATTGGTAATTGGTTATTCGTCATTTGTGAGGAAATTTTCTTCATACTCCTCATTATCCATTACCGATTACCCATTACCGATTACCTATTTGCTAGCCCAAGGAATCATCGGGTCATTAGCCAACTTTTTTGAGACTTCGTATGCGCCGTAACGGTTGAGATGGCTGGGATCGGAAAAGTAGTCGTTGTTTTGGGACCACATTTGATTTAGATCCCGGTAAATAAAGTTTGAGCGATTAGTCAGACGCAACATATATTGCTGAAATTCTTGCTCATATTTTAAGCGGACTGGATCTAGATAGTCTGCGGTAAGGGGCATGTTGACAAACACTAGCGGAATCTTGTGAGATTGGGTGAACTCAAGCATTGCTTGCAAAGCTACGTCTTGCTCACCTTCTAGTTGGAAAGATTTGTAGTCATTATCGTAATCTCCAGAAACTTTAGGATGTTTTTGATAATATATATCTGGTTGGAAGCGGATAGATAAAGGTAGGAATCCATCAAAGTCAACTGCTTGTAGTGAAGCATCCTCTTCTGGATTTGTTTGATTTGCTTTTGTGGTGACTAATGGGGCACGATCGCCAATAATTGGTAAAGATTTCAGTTGTTGGTTCAAGAGATGATTGAGATCGTCACGCTTTTTATATGTAAAAGAAACACTAGCTAGTGCTTGATTCAACGATTGATTCAAAGTTTGGTAACTGTTTTTTGTCTTTGACTCTTTAGTTGTTGGCGTTGAACTTCGGATAACAGAACTATCACTTGTTGTCAATAGTGATTTTTGCTCAGCCTGTTTATATCCAGGTGAGGCGGCGATCGCTTTAAAGGTAATATCTTCTCGACCACTGTTGAAGGCGCGAGAACCATCTGCCCAAACAATGAGTTTCGGTAGCTCCGATGGCTGAAGAACCGTGCGCATAATAAAATCTACAACTTGGGCTGTAGCACCGTTAATGCCAAAGTTAAATACGTCGATTTTTAAATAACCCTGAGTTGCCAAAGCTTGAGAAAGTGCTACCGGATCTACTCCTCTAAGGGCGCGGGAAGAGCCAATAATTAATATATCTGGGGGTCTACCAGTTTGTAACTGATGCTGTCTATAAAGTGCAAGTTGCTCCTCTAGCTGCCTTGAATTAAAACTTGGTATCTGCGCTCGCGCTGCTAAAAGAATAGCAGTTGAGGTTGCCTTTTGCTTTATTGGTGCGGCTGCCAAACTTCTTGTCTGAGGATCGTCTGTTTGTGTAAAACCAGAAGCATTAAATACAAAACTGTCACGACCAGAGGATTTTTCCAAAGAATTACTGCCAACAATTGCAGTTTTCTCATCCTGACTTCCTTTGTTAGTCAACGATGTTCCACCAGCAGATGATTTGTCAGAAACACTGATTGAATTTGACACCGATCGCGGATTACGAGCAATAATTTGACCCAATACAAAATCTATTTGAAAAGTGAGTAATAACCCCAGCGTACCCCAAACTAAAGCAACCAAATGACTTTGACTAACATCTGTTAGTGTCCGTGACTGTTCGCTTTCGACAAACAGCTGCGTTCTCAAAACAAACTTCTTTGCTGCTGCGATCCAATTGTGAGCAACTCCTGTGACAAAACTATGAATTTCCTCAGTAGTTAAATCGGAACGCAGTACAGGTTCAGTAGCAGAGGGCAGAAGCGATCGAACGTGAGCAGAAGTGGCGGCAAATTCCGGAGTAGCTTCTGGGACCAAACGTTGGCGATGCTCAAAATCGACGCCGTAGTGCCAGTTCGGTTGCTTATTACCAGCACGACGACCATAGACACGCACCCCCGCAATCTCTGGAATTTTTAATTGCTGTACAAAATTAGTGACTTTGGGGGCAAATTGTTTGCGTCCTGGACAGATAGGAGCATCACACATAATGTGTAACAAATCGTCTTTGCGCAGTAGAAGTACGCGCATACCTCCTGTCGCCAGACGCGAATCTAAGTCAGGATTGAGTAACCGTTCAAGCAAAAACACGATCGCGGGTTCGTCGCCATTCGTCGCTAACTCAAGCGGTAATGTTGCCAAAGCTGGATGTTCAGTAGCAGGTAAAGACAACCAATCAATCCAACCTGGTTGGTCATCGACGGTTTTTTGTCCGTATATAGTGGCAGAAAGAATGCCTTGAGGGGCGAGCGATTGCAATTGTGCCATAATAACATCCAAGCACATTGCCTTATCTGGCACTGGGGCTGTTCTGAATGGATCCTCAGCAGGAGTACAAAATATATGTAGCGTTGATTCTTTGAGAGTTGACCCTACTGCCACTTTAAAGTCTGACAATGCTTCAGTTAACAACCGTGCGATCGCTTGCACATCTCCCCAACGCGCCCATTCGCGCAGCATCACCTCTGGTGGGGTTAAATCTATCCGCAGTAACCAATCAGGTGTAATCTCGCCACTAACTTGAGCAGCAATCACCGCATCCTGATAGCCCTTAAGCTTAAGGAAGCGCAGTTTCTCGGCTACAGATTCGGCAATTATTGAGGGGTCGGGGCTATAACTAGACTGACAAAAAATCCACAGGCGATTTTCAAGATTTTGAGTGTTTAAAGTTGGCGAGTGCTTCCTGACCTTTACCTCTACCGACACACCCAAAGTACTGAGCGTTTCACTGAGATAGCGAGCGATCGCCTCTGGATGCCCCTGACGTGCCAAACTGATGTTAGAGACAATCAGCGCCCCACCACCAGATTGTTGAGATTTTTCAGCGTCTTCTAGAGCTTGATGCACCTCCTCTAGGTGTCGTTCCAGTTGATTCAAGTAAACCCGATGACACCACTCAGGTTGCTTTTCACCTTTTTTGCGACCGTAGACAAATACTTGATATATTGAGGTTTGCTCACTGCTTGTTAAAATATCCAAATTTGTTTGCTGTAGTGCTTGCAGCAAGTCAGACAGAATCCGCCATTTTTGAGGACATTCTGAATCTTCACAAAGAATATGTAAGTCGTTTCCCTGCAACCGGACTTTCACCCCGAAAGTGCTAATTCCTGTTGCTTGACTTACCCACTGCACGAAGGATTGGTGGCTATTTGGTAATACTGTTTTCATGGTCCGTTGACTTTACAGGAAGCTGGGAATGGGGAGTAGGGAAGAGACGTTCTGCCGGAACGTCTGTAAGTCCGTGGGGAGTAGGGGAGTGGGTAAGGGTAAGTAAGTTTTACCCTATTAACCTTACCCTCAAAATTCCCTATGCCCTTAATCACCACGAAGTGGTGATACCGATTTCCCCATACCTCATGCCCTAATAGCTTGTAAACTAGAAGCATACACTCATCACAAAGAAATTTTTTTAACACTTTTGTTATCTTGTAAGCTGGCAAAATCAGCAAAGATAGTTTTGTACAGTTGCCAGCTTCTGGTTTGCCGTTGTTTTGCGCTCTTTCTCATCATCCAACAACTACCAATAATTACTTATGCAAGCTGCCACAACACAACCTTCATCCAACGCCGGATTAAATCTGGTTTTGTTTACCATTCCTCAATTTTTCCTCTTACAAGCTGGTACAGCGTCTATCCTACTGCTGCTCATCGCCGAAAAAGCGACCCAAGAAACTCTACAAGTGTTCGGGCAAGCAAGTGAAGAATTGTTTCGGGGCGATCGCTTACCCATCCTTAACTTTCCTGAAAACAACGAATTAAACAGAAGTTAGGAAATATACTTTCTCAATTGCATAATTTAGTGGCATCTCCATAATAGCTAAAGACAAAATCTAAAATTGTCAACAGTAATCAGCTTTACTAAAACAGAGGATATGAGTTTCCTTTTATACTCTTTTGCTCAGGCTGTGAATATCTACCCTGCATCCGATTTATTTTTGCGCCATCGCTTAGAGATCGTAGAGGAATTGTGGGAGTCAGTTCTCCGGCAAGAATGCGGTCAAAAAATGGTGGATCTCCTGCGACAACTACAGGATTTATGTTCACCAGAAGGTCAAGCAATTAATGACCACGCCTCCTCAGTATTCAAGTTAATTGAACAACTTAATATCAATGAAGCAATACGAGCGGCTCGTGCTTTCGCTCTGTATTTCCAGTTGATAAACATCATAGAACAGGACTACGAGCAACGGCAGCAATTGACTCGCTATGGAGCAGCAACAGAATCAGGATCTGGGGATTTAGCAACAATTACATCATCATACCAAGAAGACTCCGACGTTGCCCCTCTAAACAGCGGACTAGGAGCAGAATTGCTGGTAAAGAGTTGGCAGGCAAACTCGAACGGAAAACAACAAGGTACTTTTGCTGCTTTGTTTCCTGAGTTATATAAACTAAATGTACCACCCCAACAAATTCAACGCCTAATTACACAGTTAGATGTGCAGTTAGTGTTCACAGCTCACCCCACGGAAATTGTTCGCCACACTATCCGCGATAAACAGCGACAAGTAGTTCAACTCTTACAACAACTTGAGGTTGTGGAAAAGCGCGTCCAAGGTGGAAAATCCTGGGAAGCAGAAGAAATCCGCGAACAATTGCTAGAAGATATCCGCTTGTGGTGGCGCACCGACGAACTGCACCAGTTCAAACCCTCGGTGTTAGATGAGGTTGACTATGCTCTGCACTATTTCCAAGAAGTCTTGTTTGATGCTATTCCCTATTTGTACAAACGCTTCAAGCACAGTTTATCTAGCACCTTTCCCTGGCTAGAACCACCAAGCAAAAACTTCTGTAAATTTGGCTCTTGGGTAGGTGCAGATAGGGATGGTAACCCATCGGTTACACCAGAAATTACTTGGGAGACAGCATGCTATCAACGCAATATGGTGTTGTCTAAGTATATTTTGTCGGTGAAACGGCTGATTAATTTGTTGAGTCTGTCACTGCACTGGAGTGATATTCTGCCAGATTTGCTGGAATCTTTAGAACTGGAGCAGTCTCAGTTAAGTCAAGTGTACGACGATCTGGCTCTGCGTTATCGGCAAGAACCGTATCGGCTCAAGCTTTCTTATGTACTCAAGCGGCTGGAAAATACACGGGATCGCAATCTGACTTTGTATCATCGGGAAATACTCAAAAGCGACAACACCCCAATTTATCGCTCGGGAGCCGAGTTTTTAGCAGAACTGCGGTTGATTGAACACAACTTGACAGAAACAGGTTTAAGCTGTAGAGAACTAGAAAATCTCATCTGTCAAGTAGAAATTTTTGGCTTTAACCTGACGCAGTTGGATATCCGCCAAGAATCATCCCGCCATTCAGAGACTCTAAATGAGATTTCGGAATACCTGGAAATTTTAACCCGACCTTACAACAAATTATCTGAAACAGAGCGAGTGGCTTGGCTTGTAGGAGAACTGCAAACCCGCCGTCCATTAATTCCTGCCCAACTGCCATTTTCCGCTGAAACTAACAATGTGATTGAAACCTTCCGGGTGGTGCGATCGCTGCAACAAGAGTTTGGTCCAAATATTTGCCAAACTTACGTTATTAGTATGTGTCGTGAAGTCAGCGACGTATTGGAAGTGTTGCTGTTGGCAAAGGAAGCAGGTCTTTATGACCCAGGTACTGCTGTTGGCACTATCCAAGTAGTTCCTCTATTTGAAACGGTGGAAGATTTGCAACGTTCAAAAAGCGTAATGCAGCAGCTATTTGAACTACCCTTATATCGCGCCCTTCTGGCTGGTGGTTACACATCTGTGACAGGGGAAGTAGGGGGAGTAGGGGG
>CAXTSI010000451.1:0-7503 GCA_964246695.1 uncultured bacterium | reverse complement strand
AACGGTTGACCGATACCCTAGGCTACGCTGCTTAAATGGATAAAGTCGAGCTTAGTCCACTGCAGGATGCCAACCCGCAAGCACCCAGTAACTGCGAACTTCCAGAGCAACCGGATCATTACTTAAATGAAGCGGCTGCATTGGACGCTAATAACTCCGATGATAAAACTGAGCGGGAACACGAAGCTCGTCAGGTATACGAAACTGGTCGGACACAAGGATGGTAAACGATGGATACAACAGGTAAGTGAGGGATTAGTATTTGGTCTGAGCACCAACAACCAACACCCAACACCCAACTATTTACTAATTTGCTCCTCATCGCTTGACGGATTTTTTCCTGATTTGTCTTGTTGTGGCTCGTCAGCAACAATGATTAACTCAGTCTCTGTTTTAGACTGACTACCCCATTGATCCAAAACATCTTTAATCAATACTTCTTGCAACCAAATCTTAGCCACAACAGTTAGGGGTAGCGCCAATAACAATCCCAGAAACCCAAAGAATGTGAAGAAAAATAGCTGGGAGATTAAGGTGATAGCTGGTAGCAGTGACACTTGATGCGCCATGACGAACGGCGTAATGAGATTGCCCTCAGTCTGCTGAATGACAAAGTAAAGAGCCAACACGGCGAGGGCTTTCCAGGGACTATCTAGAAGGGCGATCGCCATTGCTGGGATCACACTAATCGTCGGACCTAGATTGGGAATCAAGTTCATAAATCCCGCCAAAACCCCTAAAGCTAACGCTGAGGGAATACGCAAAACTGATAAGCCAATTACACTCATCAGTCCTACGGCACTCATAGCAATGAGAGCGCCTATTACCCACCCCTCTAATGAGACCTCGCATTGATCCAAAATTCCATCCACCCGCCGCCGATAAAACGAGGGAAACAGGCGGACAAATACCTTGCGGTAAGCCTGGGGGTTAACTAATAACATCCCCATCCAAACTAGCACCAGCAGAATTTTGAGGAAAACTTCCAAAGAGCCAGATACAAAGGCAAAAGAGCTTCCTAAGGCACGATTTATTAAGGGTTGTGCTTGTTCACCCAAGCTGTTGAGATCGGGTATATACTGACTTAGTTGGGGGGGGACGCGAGCTTCTAGCTGATCCAGCCAACTATTCAAGCGTTGTAAACCTTGAGGAACCTTTCTTGTTAGTTCTTGAAACTGAGCGGTAAAAGGCGGCACAATCAGCCAGAAAAAACCCACGATGACGATGATAAACAAGCTTACTGACAGGAGTACGGCTAATCCACGCTTTAAACCTGAGCGTTGGAACCTTCTAGCCAGCCGATTTAAGGTAGTGGCTAAGACAACTGCGGCAAACATCAGCAAGAGTACTTCCCGAATCTGCCACAGAATATATATAGAAAGAAGTATGGCTATTAAGCCGATCCATTGACCTAGGTTCACACTTACCGTTCTCCTGTTCCTCTCATTGCAGCTAGGTTAGCTGATTTTGGCAACTTCTGCTCTTATACTTTATGTACCTTGTTACTGTCTTTGGAATCGCCACAGTAAAGCGATCGCCATGAGTACTGGTGGCAACAAAACCATAATCAAAGCGTTCGGCGCCGTCGCCTGAATGGATAGACTAGGAGCTGCGTACTTAATTAAGAACGAGATTCCAGCCGAGAGCATAAATACTTTTAGAACAAATCCAAGTTTATTTTCCATTTGTTTGTACGGCAACGGATGTTGTAGCGGATATAACGGATAGTTTACCTGTGAGGATGAAAGATTACTTATCCGTTACATCCGTTGCCACATCCGCTGCCTTAATTCTTTTGCCAAATTTTAATTGTTTTATCCAAACTCCCACTTACTAAAATCTCCCCTGAAGCAGTAAAAGCTAATGCTGTTACTGTATTGGTATGACCGATAAAGGTACCAAGCAGTTCGCCTGTTTTTAAATGCCACAATTTAATAGTTTTATCTACACTGCCACTGGCGAGAATCTGCCCGTCTGGACTTAGGGCGATCGCATACACTCCATCCGTATGTCCCTTGAGGGTATGCATTAATTCTCCAGTCTCTAAGTCCCAAATTTTAATCGTTTTATCCCGACTACCACTGACAAGAATCCCATCTGCACTGACAGCCAAGGAACGAACAATGTGAGAATGACCTGTAAACGAGTGTAGCAACTGCGGCTCGAAAGTTGTCAATCCCAGCCCAGAGACACGCCACACTTTGACTTTACGGTAACTGCCTGTTACGAGAGTTTGTCCATCTGGACTAAAAGCTAAGGCATGAGCAGCGGTATCATCTAAGGATAGGGCGATCGCTACTTGACGCTGCATCAAATCCCAAAACATAATTTTTCTGTCATCACCGCCAGTTGCTAACATCCGCCCATCTGGAGTGAAGGCAACGCACCGTACCATTCCATTATGCTTGTGCAATATATCTATCAAGTCTAGTGCGCCTACGTGCCAAATCTTAATTGTGGAGTCTGCACCTCCACTCACCAAAGTCTGCCCATCTGGACTAAAAGTCAGAGAATTCACTTCATCCACCAGCCCAGATAAACTCCAAGGATACTCTGATAACGTACCGATTAACTCACCCTTGGTCAAATCCCATAGCTTTGTCTCTCCACGACTACCACTAGCCACAAGCGGCGATGTGAAGCCGTTGTTCACCCCTGCACTGAAGGCAAGGCAATTAATTCCTCTGGTGTGACCGAGTAGAGTCTGCCAGCATTCCCAGTCCCCTATTATACTCTTTAGTGGATGATCTGGTGACAGAGTGTGAGTTGTCTCTGTCATGAGAATCCGATCAAATACTAATGATGTATCTTTTTTAGCAATTAGTGATTCTAAATACCAACTTAATCCTCCCGCGTATAACAAGTTACTTGGGGTCATATAAAGTTTTGGCTCACTGAATTCAATTTGATTTGTTGGTAAAAAACCTGTAATGACTGCTTGTTTTTCGTATCCTCTTGTACCAGAGAATGGATAAAACAAACACAGAAAAATTAATACCTGATGATTTTTTAAATCTGACTGAGTAACTGACCACTTGATTTTGTCTTTCTTGATACTGTTAAAACTTTCTCCATCAACAGCGTAAACTTGAATACTAACTTTAGGGTTATTTGTCAGTAAGTAAGAAAATTTGCTTTCACCGCGTAAGTTTCCCTCATCATCTAAAACCATGTTTTTTAAGGTGTCTTGTGACACTTTTTTTACATGAGATCCCCAGCGTTCACCGATCACGCGCTCAACTATTTTCTCTCGAAAAATATAGTCTTCTGCTTGCTGTTGAAAGTATTTGGGAAAGGGTATTGCCCAATCAGGAGGTTCCGGATATTCAGGCGGTGTAGGTGGCGGATTTTTAGCGACAATTTCTGCTTGTTGACGAGCAACTTCCAACAGTTTTGTCAGTGTTTCGCCCCAAAATGCCATAATTTCAGCGTGGCAACCTTTAACTTGACTTTCCAGTAAAGAGAGGTCATAGGTCTTAGGTTTTTTCAGTCGTTGAAGAAAATCAGCTTGTTGAGCTTTTAATAAGCTAATCCAATCCATGCTCATTCCTACGGCACAGTTTTGTATACCTAGGTTAGGGTATACCAATGAAATTGTTCAAGTTGAGCAACTTGAGTTAATCAGTAATCCCAGCAGTTAAGGTAACACAATCAAACACAACTATTGGTATGCACAGACACCAAGCGGCTTGTCATCGGAGATTACCCGCTATCCACTAGAAAATCAATTTCTACACCTCATAGTCAAAGGACTGAGTTTTAGAGACGCATTCATGAACGCGTCTCTAAAAAGCCCGGAACTTTAATTCCGGTCTTTTTAATTGCGATCGCTCCCCGATATGCTAAGGCAAACATTCCTGGCTCTAGCATAACGGCATGAAGTGCGGATTGGAGTTTCCATTGAGGTTTTTTTTCGCACTTATTTACCGGGTTTCTCGGCTTTCACGAATCATTTAGGATCGCTATATAAGAAACTTTTTTAACCACAAAAGTATGAGTACGATCATCAGTAAACCAAAAAGTTTTTCCCCAAAGCGCGATGCCGGCAGCGGACTGCGCCTACGCTAAATACTTTTCAATTTTTATATTATGGGAGAAGAAAACTTAGAAGTTGCGCCCTGATATATGGTGCTAACATCGCACCTGTCGCGTCTGTAATATGATCTTGATCGTAATAGAGAGCAGAATCCCCTTTATAAAGAGAGCAAAGCTGATCGACGCACAAGTGAGATCTGACATCTAAATAGCGAAAATTACTCATTTTTGTTTGCAGTAGCAATCCAATTTTGTCCAACCTATCCTGCTCTGACATGACATCATGAATAGTTTTAAAACATTGTTTTGGTTGCTCATGTCTCCAAGGTTCCTTCATGCAATATGCAGGATCTACAGAAAGTCCAGGAACATCCGCAAGCAACACAAACTTAGCTCCCCTATGCTGTGAATAGGTTGCCAATTCAAGGATGTTCTCTTGGTATCCTATATCAGATTGATGCTCTCTACGTTGACCGATGAACACAACATCATTGACTTTTACCTCATTTTGAACAAAGTCTTTGACACGCCTAACATATTCTCTACAGTTTGAAAGAGATTCTACGTAAGTACTTATTTGATTCTCAGGCATGTAGGCACAACTGGAACCCATTGTTATATATGTGACATTGTATTCAGGAAATGCCTTCTTAACACCATTAAGATAGTTACGAGCATGAGAGTCTCCAAATATATAGATATTTCGTTTTTTCGCGGTTTTAATTTTATCGATTATGCAGTCCTTGAAAATCTTCTCACTGTACTTCTTCCGTACATGACAATATTCAATGTAGTTTCCATTGGCATCTTGCGCCCATGTATATTGCAAAAAATCTGCGGGATACCCAACATAGAGCATCCCTTTAAATGGATTTCCTAGCAAAAATAGGATAACTGATACGACAAGTGATGCTCCGATGCCATAACTGATGGTTGCGAATTGAGATACCGACCAAGTTATATGGCGAAGATTTTTCTCGATATACCGATAAGAAAGCCATGCAATTAAGAGAATAAGTCCTATTTGAATTGGGAGTGTCCACCAGTAAATCCCTGTAGTCCACCTACTGAGAACTAAAATACTCCAATGCCACAAATAAAGAGAATATGAGATCAGTCCGATAAAGACGACCGGACGCCAGGTGAATACTCTGAAAATTATTGAGTTAGAATTGAGCGCAGTAATTAGCAAAGATGTTAGTAATACTACCCCAATCGTAGATTCACATCTAGCAACCTGTGGAATAAAAAAGAAGATAATGAGTAACGCAGTGATTAACAATGGACTGACAAATTTAAAGATATGTGGAAGTTGTTTTTTCGATGACAAGACAAGAAAAGTTATACATCCAATACCAAGTTCCCAAAATCGAGCAGGTATGAGAAAATATGCTGCTGATGGATTGACTTTGCTCAACCAAACGTAGATACATAATGACAGTACTGAAAGTAGTATCATGAAAAATAGAAAGTTCCTTTTGCCATTGGAAATCTTTCTTGCAAAACCACTGAACCAAAAAATGAGTGGAAAAATTAAATAAAACTGCTCTTCGACTCCAAGAGACCAAGTCTGGGTAAACAGATTCAACTCGCTTGAAGCAACGAAGTAATCAGTCCCTATTCTAAAGAGATGAATGTTTGAAAGACCAAATAAAGCAGCGATTCCTGTATGCCATATCTCAAGAAAATCCATTGAAACTGGTATAAATAGAAATCCAATTATGGAAGTGAACGCAATACAAACAATAAGCGCAGGCATTATGCGCTTGATCCTTCTGGCGTAAAAACCAAGGAGAAAGTTTCCAACAGACTTATGCTCTTTACTTGCGAGTGATGATGTTATGACATAGCCTGAGATCACAAAGAAAATATCTACACCAAGAAAGCCACTAGGCAGTATGTTTTTGTTGAAATGGTTGATTATGACGGCAATAACAGCAAGTGCCCGTAATCCGTCAATTTCTGGTCTGTACTTCTCTGAGTGCGAACTGATATTGGAAAACTCTCTCATACTGTTCAGTAGTATATGCAATTGTTTGTATAAATGATTTCCTAACTTGGTTTCCGTTTCCTGTCATCCAAAAAATACGGTTTTTATATTATCACTAAATCGCAAACTTACGGAAATATACTTAAAAACAAAATTTTCAGCCTTGCTAAAACAGAAGTCTGAGGGAACGCATTTATCTACATAAAACGAGTAACCTTGGGTCTCACGCGCCGCCTTAATGACTCCATTATCAATAAAGACCCGAAAAACGGCGCGTTTTAACCTGAACCGACTAGGAGTGGAATGCTACACCGGTTAATGGGATCGAGGACGCTTGTCTTTAGAAAAAGGGGGGAATCTTCTTGGTTTGGATGTAGTAGACCGAACATTTAAGTGTTTGGATTAAGGTTCCCCCCTTTTTCTTACGTCAACATGCATGGAAAGGTTGCTCGAGTGGGTGCAGGTTTTTTCCACGGGGTGAAATGAGCAGTGAAGCAGAAGGCAAACATCAGCGACGGTCATTGGTTCAATTGCACTTTTCAGCAATGCTGATGGTATATTTATGCATTTGATGGATCTATACCAGGCAAAAACCTGAGCAGAAAACTTCCTTTCACTAACTTGTGATTATTTATATCTTACTAATTAAAGCAACAGTGATTCTTGTCCAATGTTGGTAATTAGGCTGTCCTGTTACCAATATAGTTCGTTACCTTAACCGGGAACATTCCTGGCAATCATCACCAAAAGCTTTCAATACTTGAACATTGTTAGTAAATAGCGATCGCTAAATATCCGATTAATTTAATCGGGACATAAAAATCATGTCCAAACCTAATGTAAAGGTTGCTGGACATCTATCAAATAGAAATACAACATCAAGAAGTACGAGGATATTATGAATACAATTTCACAAGTGTTTAAGTACACACAAATCTTCAAACGTAAAGAGAATTATCAAAAGCCTAATCAGTTTGATGTTAATCAAGATGCAGGTATAACTGAAGATCTTAACCGTGCCAAAAACCAGGAGAAGACAGAATTACCTCCCGAACAGATGGGGAACGAACCACCTCCTCCAATGCAAGGCAACAGTTTGCTAATTGCTAATTGCTAATTGTTGATTGTTCTTTGTAAGTTTTCCATTAGCTATTAGCAGTTTTAACGAGAATTTGTCATTTCATCTATAGCATCGATTCAGTAATTAAAAACCTAACCCCCCAGCCCCCTTCCCTCCTAGGGAAGGGGGAGCCAAATTCCCCTCCCCTCGTAGGGGAGGGGTAAGGGGAGAGGTCTTTCTAAGACTGCTACATTCAGTAGCAAAGTCTTATGGGTCTTCTGAGAATAAGAGCGTGAATACAAGTATTAAACGGAGTCAGGACTGTGATGAACGCCAAACTGATCCAACAAGTACAAAAAGCAATAAATCCCACCTTCCGCACCCTAACTGTCACACATCAACAAAAAGCTGACAGGGT
>CAXTSI010000450.1:0-7510 GCA_964246695.1 uncultured bacterium | reverse complement strand
TGGGGAATGGGGAACTCGGGGCCCCCACGAAGTGGGGATTAGGGGCATGGGGAATAGGGAATGATTATTTTTAATTCCCTACTCCCTACTCCCTACTCCCTATGGTCAAAACACAAATAATGCAATCGGAGGAGCTTTGTGAACAAAGTAATTTCTTGGGTAAAAAATTTACCTTTGCGTCAGATTCTGACAGTTTTTATGGTAGGATTGACAGTTTTCGTAATGCAGGCTTTTGGCAATGGCAATTCACTGCAAGCGCAAGCTGACACTGTAGAATCCTCTCAGGGTATTTATTACAAAGGAACACCTGATTCCAATATCCACACTAACAACGGCAACTCACTAGTTGAAAAAGCCGGAAAGAACCTGAAAGAAACTGCTGATGATGTCCGCGAAAAACTCAATTCTGATCAATTGCTGAAAACACCAGAAAGTCGTCATTACAAAGCAGTACCTGAACATCAGGACAATATCAAGAAAGACACCAACATCTTTGAACAAGTCAAAGAGAACCTGAAAGAAACTGCTGAAACTGTCAAAGAAAAGCTCAATCTTGATGAACCAATTCCTGAGCCTACTAAGGAATTTTTGAAGTCAACAGAAGAAAGAGTTGAAGAGACAGTTGAGCCTGTAACAGGCAGTAAAAAAGGATACTACCAAGCACCCTAGAAATAGGGAGTAGAGACGTTCCGCCGGAACGTCTGTACGGGAGTAGGGAATTAAAAATTAAAAATTAAAAATAGAAATTATTCATTTTTAATTTTTAATTTTACATTTTTAATTATTCCCCACTCCCTAATCAACTATGAATAAGGAATAATAAATATGAAAGCAGTTTGCTGGCATGGTGCTAATAAAGTACAAGTCGATACGGTGCCAGATCCAAAAATTATTAACCCGCGTGATGCCATTATAAAAATTACCTCAACGGCGATTTGCGGGTCGGATTTGCATCTTTACAACGGCTTCATCCCTACGATGGAAAAGGGTGACATCCTTGGTCATGAATTTATGGGGGAAGTCGTAGATCTTGGCAGTGCTGTGAAGAATGTGAAAGTGGGCGATCGCGTTGTTGTTCCCTTCACAATATCATGCGGTAGCTGCTTTTTCTGCCAACGGGATTTATGGTCGCTGTGCGACAACTCCAACCCCAACGCTTGGATGGCAGAAAAGTTTATGGGACATTCGCCAGCAGGTCTATTTGGTTACTCTCACATATTCGGGGGTTACGCAGGCGGTCAAGCAGAGTATGCTAGAGTTCCCTTTGCCGATGTAGGCTTGTTCAAAATTCCCGATGGATTAACGGATGAGCAAGTATTATTTTTAACAGATATTTTTCCAACTGGATACATGGCAGCGGAGAACTGCAACATCAAACCTGGTGATATTGTCGCTGTTTGGGGTTGCGGACCCGTTGGACAATTCGCTATCAAAAGCGCTTATATGCTTGGTGCAGAACGCGTCATTGCCGTTGACCGCATACCTGAACGCCTGCAAATGGCTTCAGATCAATGCAAAGCCGAAGTCCTCAACTATGAAGAACTTGATGTCGGCGAAGCTATTAAAGAAATGACCGGCGGTCGTGGTCCTGACTCGGTCATTGATGCAGTAGGACTGGAAGCCCACGGTACGGATGGCATGGCGCTTCACGACCGGGTAAAGCAAGCGGTACGTCTCGAACCAGACCGACCCACAGCCTTACGGCAACTCATTGTGGCTTGCGGTAAAGGCGGTCACGTATCAGTTGCAGGCGCTTACGGTGGCTTTATCGACAAAGTGCCAATGGGTGCTGCTATGAACAAAGGCTTAACCTTCAAGATGGGACAGACCCACGTCCACAGGTACTTGCGCCCCTTGCTTGAACACATTCAAAACGGTGATATCGATCCAAGATTCGTCATCACCCATCGCCTACCCCTAGATCAAGCACCTCACGCCTACGAAATCTTCAAGCACAAGAAAGACAACTGCATTAAAGTTGTCCTTAAACCATAAGGCATTTTCTCTTTCTTTGCGAGGCTCTGCCTCATATCATGTCCGTATAAACAGTTACGATATACCGACCGATGCCCCCGTCCCCTCTCCCATGCTTGGGAGAGGGGAGCGAGCGAGGGCGGGGTGAGGGTTCATATAATAACCGCTACACGGACATGATATCAAGTCTAGTTTAAGAGGAGGCACCTCCTAAAAAGCATTCCCAGACAGAGTCTGGGAACGAGGAAATTCTAAGTCCTCTGTGATCTGGTGCGCCTCTGCGGTTCGTTTTTTCAAAAACCTAATATGAGGAACCAAAAATGTCTGACAAAACTGTTAATAAAATAGACTCCGCCTACTCCCCTAAAGGTCAACTCGGTCAGAAGTATCTCGCATCTGGCAAAACAGTATCCATGCGCCTTTGGGAAAACGAGCAACCCAGTGAACCCAAAGAACCAGTAGCGCGGGAATATGAAACTGTTGGCTACGTGATTAGTGGTCGCGCCGAGTTGCACATAGAAGGTCAAATGGTTTTGCTAGAGTCTGGGAATTCTTGGGTAGTACCAAAAGGCGCCTCCCACACCTACAAAATCTTAGAACCATTCACCGCCGTTGAGGCAACTAGTCCTCCTGCCCAAGTTCACGGACGGGATGAAGATTGATTTTTACTAATCATACTGGAGAAGAATATGAACGAACCTAATAAAATCAACGAGCAAACCAAAGACCAAAGCTTAGAACAGTTTCGTCAAGATCCTGGCGAGTACATGACGACGAACGAAGGTGTGCGCATCAGTAACACCAATGATTCGCTGAAGGCAGGTGAACGCGGACCGACCTTGATGGAAGACTTCCACTTCCGCGAAAAAATGACGCACTTTGATCGGGAGCGCATTCCAGAGCGAGTCGTCCACGCCCGGGGGACAGGTGTGCACGGCTACTTCCAGGTATACGAATCGATGGCTGAGTACACTAAGGCGAAATTCCTTCAGAACCCATCGGTAAAGACGCCAGTGTTTGTGCGCTTCTCCACCGTAACCGGGTTTCGTGGTTCAGCGGATACTGTACGGGATGTGCGCGGCTTTGCCGTCAAGTTCTACACCGAAGATGGTAACTATGATTTGGTAGGCAATAACATTCCAGTCTTCTTTATCCAAGACGGGATTAAGTTCCCGGATCTCGTCCACGCGATCAAGCCTGAACCGCACAACGAGATGCCGCAAGCCGCTGCTGCACACGACAACTTCTGGGACTTCATCTCGTTGATGCCAGAATCCATGCATATGATCATGTGGGTGCTTTCTGACCGCGCTCTTCCCAGAAGCTACAGCATGATGGAGGGTTTCGGTGTCCATACCTTCCGCTTTGTCAACGAGCAAGGTAAAGCACGCTTCGTCAAGTTCCACTGGAAGCCGATGCTGGGCGTCCACTCCTTAGTGTTCGATGAGGCGCAGAAGCTGGCAGGTAAAGACCCTGACTTCAATCGGCGCGATATTTGGGAAGCAATTGAGATGGGCGACTATCCAGAGTTCGAGCTGGGTGTACAAATCGTCGAGGAGGAGGACGAATTCAAGTTTGACTTCGACTTGCTTGACCCAACGAAGATTATCCCAGAAGAAGTCGTTCCCGTCAGACCAATCGGGAAAATGGTCTTGAACCGCAACCCAGACAATTTCTTTGCCGAAACCGAGCAGATTGCCTTCCAACCAGCACATGTTGTGCCCGGTATTGACTACACTAACGATCCAGTCCTTCAATCTCGGCTGCTCTCATATCACGACACACAGATTCATCGACTCGGTAGCGCGAACTTTGAGGAACTGCCGATCAACCGTGCAGTCTGCCCAGTGCATAATAACGATCGCGACGGCATTATGCAAATGAAGATCAACAAGGGTCGGACTAACTACTTCCCGAACTCCCTGGGAGGTGGTTGTCCAATGATGTCTCCAGAGTCGATGGGTGGATATGTGCACTACATGGAAAAAGTTGAGGGGCACAAAATCCGCGAACGCAGCAAGAGTTTCAGTGACCACTTCAGCCAAGCTACCCTGTTCTGGAACAGCTTATCTAACCCTGAGAAAGAACACGTGGTGAAAGCCGCTCACTTTGAGTTGGGTAAGGTGGAGAGCAAAGAGGTTCGGGAACGCATGGTTGAACTGTTCAACCACGTCGATCATGACCTAGCAAAACTTGTCGCCATGGGCATTGGTATTCCTGCTCCTAAAGAAGCAGTCACACAAAATCATGGGCGTAGTTCAGCAGCCCTAAGTATGGAGAATAACCCTAAGAACACAGTTAAGGGTCGGCGCATCGCTATTCTTGCCGCTGACGGGTTCGATTCCCAGCTGATGGATCTCAAGCAGGCGTTGAAGAATGCTGGAGCACAGCCGCAGATCGTGTCGAAGTTCAAGGGCATGATTAAGAGTGCTGATGGTAAAGAACTAGAGGTAGACAAAACGTTTCTTACCTCTGCATCAGTGATGTTTGACGCCATTTACATTCCCGGTGGAAAGCAAAGTGTCGAGATGCTGAAGATGGAGGGAGATGTGATTGAGTTTATCAATGACGCTTTCAAGCATTATAAGGCGATCGCCGCTACGGGTGATGCTGTCGATCTGCTGCTGATGGCTCCTTTGATTAAAGATACAGCATTAGCTGACTCGCAGTCAAACGGACATTTGAAATCTGAAATGGGTGTTGTTATGAGCCGAAATGCTTCCGACATCAACACTGTTGCTCAAGAGTTCATCCAAGCGATCGCTAAGCATCGCCATTGGACGAGAACACAGAAGGAAATGAAACCAGCAGACTCACCCTCTATGATTGATCGCATAGCTATGGTTTAAAGAAACCCGGTTTCTACCAAAAATCGTTTGGAGAGTAACAAAAGCCGAAATCCGATCCGTTGAGGTGAGGTCTTACAGCACCATTAACCCGTAGGGGCGCGGTCTCCGCGCCCTTACAATGTGGCATCGGTTCAATTGAAAACTACTGTATACGATCGCAACTACCCGACATGATATTACAGCTATTTTCAGGTAAATGAACCACATCTTTTTTTGTCTCACGCAAAGGCGAGGGCAGCGCGCCGACACGAGTGTTTCCCGACCTAGGCGACTGCCCGTCGCAAAGGCGCAAAGAAGAACATAAGAGTGTGGTGGTGTTACGTCTAAACAAATTAAAGCTGATGCAAGTTCTCTGGACGTATTATAAAGTATGTACCCATAGCTTCAATTGCAATCGAACTCGTAAAATTTGACTTGCAGAAATTAGAAAATCCCGACATTTCGGGCATAGAATACCAGCAGGGATCTCTAGCCGGATACAGCATCAGAGAGGCAATACTTGAACATTGGGGGCGTGAATGTGCTTATTGTGGTGAAAAAAATAAACCATTAGAAGTTGAGCATATCCAACCCAAATCAAAAAAAGGTAGTGACCGATTTTAAAATCTAACATTATCTTGTCACGACTGCAATCAGGCTAAAGGTAATAAGCCAATTGAAGAGTATTTGGCACAGAAACCAGACATATTGGCTAAAATTAAAAATTATCAGAAAAAATCATTATCCGATGCGGCGGCTGTCAATTCAACCAGAAATGCTATTTTTGAAATGGCAACCAATTTTTCTTTATTAGTAAAAGCTGGTGATGGTGCTTCTACTAAGATGACTAGAATCAAATCAAATTTACCTAAAGAACATTGGATTGATTCAGCATGTGTAAGCACTGATGAAATTGCGAAACTAAATGTTTGTCAACCTCTCAGGGTTAAATCAACAGGACATGGAAGTAGACAATCAAGGCGAACAAATAGTAGTGGCTTTCCAGTGGTGGCGAGCAAAATTGACTCAGAACACAAAAAAATTGTTACATATATTAAACCAAAACAAAACTACAAGCATTGCAGTGCTGGTGATTACGTAAAAATATTGCTAACTAGTGATAGTAAGTCCAAAAAGAAAAATGCTGATGGTACATACAATATCAACGTAAAAGCTGGTGTTTATCGCAGTCGGATTAAAACACCAACTAAAACAGGCGCAGAAGTTGTAATCAACGATAAACGAGTCAGTGTAAAGCAACCGGCTATTACATTTATCCACCGTAATGATGGTTATGCATATAGGTTTACACCAATTAATACCGAATTACTCCAAGATTTAGCTATCTAGTAGCACGACTAATTACAGCAACATTGTAAGGGCGCGGAAACCGCGCCCCTACATTCCACGATCCTCAATTACCTCTGCTTGTCTGGTATAAATCACGCTTCAACAACTGGCATGTACTGATAGTATGTGTCAGTTGTTTACGATCGAGAGTCACAAACATAAGGAGAGCCGCTTACAATTCATCCAGATACAATTTCCTCTACGCGAATTTTTCATCGCCCATGCAGACTTTAACACAACGTAAACCACCCAACCCCGATGCAGTAGTCAGCTTTACCCTCGCTCTCACAGCGTCAGAACGCACCCGCAGTCGTCATCGCTTTGAAACGGAAGATGGAGTTGTGTTTTTGCGTTTGCCTAGAGGAACGGTGTTACAGGATGGGGATATTCTGCAAGACGAAGCCCATAGCAGTTTAGTCAGAATTACTGCTAAACCAGAACCAGTTTTAACTGTAACTGCCCAAACTCCGCTTTTATTGCTACGAGCAGCATACCATTTAGGAAATCGTCATGTGCCTGTAGAAATTACACCGACCTATTTGCGGTTATCTACAGATCCAATTTTACGTACAATGTTAGAACAACTTGGGCTAGAAGTCAAAGAGGAAATTTTACCCTTTCAGCCAGAAACGGGTGCTTATGGACACCATTACGCTCACTGATAGTCATCTTTTATGTCTTTTACAACTGGCTAGTCCAGCTTTACCTGTAGGAGCATATAGCTATTCTGAAGGATTAGAAATGCTGGTAGACAATGGCACAATTAATAATCAGGCAAGCCTAAAGCACTGGTTAGAGGCGGAACTGCGTTACGGTGCAATTCGGTTAGAAGCAGCGGTGATGCTAAGAGCTTATCAGTCTGCAAAGGTGGGTGACTTAAAAACGCTATCTTATTGGAATGGGTGGTTATCTGCTGCTAGAGAGACTGAAGAATTACGCGCCTCAAGCTGGCAAATGGGGCGATCGCTCATCCGACTGCTGACGGAATTACAACCACAGATTAAGTCTATTACGGATGCTGTTGGTAGTCCTTGTAATTATGCGATCGCTTTTGGCATTGCTGTCGCTGATTGGGATATCAATATAAAAGGGGCAATGCTAGGATATTTGCATAGTTGGGCAACTAATTTGATTACTGCTGGAGTCAAACTCATTCCCTTGGGACAAACCGCAGGACAGCAGTTATTACTTTTGCTACAACCATTACTTAGCGGTGCAGTGGAAGAAGTCCTCACTTTAGAGGATGATCGGCTAAGTTGTTGTAGCTGGGGTTTGTCGCTGGCAAGTATGAACCATCAAACACTGTATACAAGGTTATTTAGAAGTTAACAAGGGAGAGTGGGGAGTGGGGAATGGGG
>CAXTSI010000449.1:0-7526 GCA_964246695.1 uncultured bacterium | reverse complement strand
ACCCTGGGCGGGGAAACCCTGGGCGGGGAAACCCTGGGCGGGGAAACCCCGCCCCTACGTCTTTATACCCACGGTTGTTGCGTTTGGCAGAACGTTTATTGTTGTTAATGGAACAGTTTTATACGCGGTTCTATCATCAAAAACTACCAGCGGTTCAGATAAAAGAAGGGCAAGAAAACGATATAAATGAAATTTTAGCTGCGCGTCTTCAAGGTTTGTTAAATGTAGTGTTACAAGTAGCAGAGCAGTATTTTGACTTGCAGCCGAAGGGAAATTTTAATGACCGTTGTCGTCGGGTAGAACAGGCTGGCTGGAATTATATTTTTAGAGAAGAATTTAAGGATACTAAAGCATTGTCTGCTTTAGAAAGGGGTTTAGGCGATCGCATTGCTGAAGAAGCTTCTATGCGGATGTGGCATATGCGGCTGGTAGAAAGTTTCGTTGCCGTCACAGGCAAGTATATCCGAGAAAAACCCACAGCCGAACGATTTGCGGAAACAACCTTACTTATATGGGATATGGTAAATCGGATCAAGGGTAGTAATCCCTTGAGTCATCGTCCAATTCTTGGTAAGAAGCGGATAAAAATAACTGTCGGTGAACCGATATCTGTTTCCGAACGCTACCCAGTTTATCAGGCAAATCGTCAAGCGGCAAGACAAGCGGTTGCTGACCTTACGAAAGACTTGCAGCAGGCGATGGCTGGTTTGATTGTTAAGGGAGGGTGAGGGGCGCTGTCCATCTCAACCAATAATTTAGCTGTTACTGTTAATTTTTATATACCAGCTAAATACGTAGGGTGGGCACTGCCCACCAAAACCCGGATTTGGTGGGCAGATGTAGGGTGCGCTCTTCGATAGCGTAACGCACCATTTTATACAGGGCTATTTCATTCTAAGATCGCAACCTCAGTCGCCTAGGAATAAATTCCTAGGCTAATAGCTGAAGTCGGCTTAAGCCGACTTGAACACCTGTTAAATGAGCGGAAGAAGAATTTAGGACTAGCCCTTTCAAGGTGCAAGTCGAAAGACAAGGATCTTCTTCGTGCTCTTCTCCCCTTGGGAGAAGGTCAAATGTCGAAAATTGGACGTGATTTTCCAAATTCTTTACACAGCAGGAAAGGACTAGTCCTAGAATTGAAAGCTGTAGAGAAATATCCACGTACATTTTTGGAAAGTGAACTAAGTTATCAGGTAGGGTTTGCGTTACATCTACTTGCTACCAGTTACTTGAAGACTAAGCAATATCAGGAGGCGAGGCGCAATTATCAACAAGCTTTGGAAATCTCTATCGAATTTGGCGATCGCTTTGGAAGTGCAAGTACATACCACCAGTTGGGATGGGTAGCGCAAGAATTGCGGGAATTTGAGGAGGCGAGGCGCAATTATCAACAAGCTTTGGAAATCTCTATCGAATTTGGCGATCGCTTTGGAAGTGCGAAACCATACCACAATTTAGGATTGCTTGCTGAAGCACAGGAAAACTACGCTGAAGCGAGGGCTAATTTACACAAGGCATTGGAGATATATGTTGAGTATAAGGATGATTATTGGGCTGCAAATGCACGGGAGGCGTTAGAGAGACTACCAGAGTGAGAATTAATTTTGAGTCTCACGCAAAGGCGCAAAGACGCAGAGTTTTCTCTGTGTCTTTGCGTAGAGTTGTAATTATATCACGATCGCCCAGCATCAGTAGGTGGTTCGTTGTATTCGCAAAAGATATTTAATCCGATTTTGAGGATATACAAAACAATAATAGTGGCAATAGCCGGGTCAAGGGGTAAGCCATGTGCCCCTGCGACAGCGACAAGCGAGACAATCAACCCAGTCAGTAACGGTGTATTCCCTGGATTTCTGGTGTATTCCTGGACTTTGGTGCGAAAACTGTCATCTTTTCCACAGAGTTCGTTACGCAGTACCTTCAGTGTTGTCTGCCAAAGAGATTTACCCTCTGGCATTGCCACCACACCATTTTTCTCTACCCAAAGCTCATCAAAAGAAATGTCAAAACTACCGTTGTGCCTTTCCAGAGTATCCAGTGCTTGCTGTGCGGGATCGTAATCTTGCAATATCTGCCGCACAGCGTTAATTTCGGGAGTTGCTAATTGTAAATCCACGCTAAACCTCGTCTTGCGCTTGTCAATCACAAAATCAACCTTATTACATTACCAGCATAATTGCACATTTAACAGTTCGTAATTCCGATCTGTCCTAATCTGAGAATATTTGCCTGCAACGATTCAATTCGCAATGTCATGTTTATTCTGCCTCGCAGCACAACCTGTTAATTGTGATATATGAGGGGAGTCGCTTTATAATCTATAAAGTTTGAAACTAAGTGCCATAAGGTTATAAAACTGAATTGGCTCCTATCAGGTGAAAGTACCTGATTGTTACCCAGTTTATAAGGCAAAAAGCAAAATATAAATATGAAAGCATACGAATTTCCAGCTAAAGTCACACCTGAAGGGAGACTCGAATTCCCTGAATCACTGTTGCAACACTTACCGAGTAACCAACAGGTAAGAGTTATTATTCTGGTTAGTGAACCCACAGAAGAGGAAGAAGAGAAAGAAGAGGAAGCCGCTTGGCGTCGCCTTGCAGCAGAACAATTCTTCACTGACTACAACGATGCAGATGCTATATACGATCAAATTTGACCTATGGAAAATTATCAGTCGGGAGAGGTTGTTCTTGTTGAATTCCTTTTTACAGGAGTAACCCAATCTAAACGTCGTCCTGGACTGGTACTGCTAGATACAGGAGATAAAGATATCATTGTTGCTCGTATAACCAGTCAAATAACTCGGACTATTTTCGATGTTGAAATTGTAGAATGGCAGCAAGCAGGATTACTGCGTCCCTCGGTAGTTAGGTTGCATAAACTCAATACATTAGAAAAGCTTCTAGTAGAGAGACGCTTAGGTATCTTACAACCGAGTGACTGGAAACAAGTGCGCCAATGCCTACAGCAAACATGGTCTTCTATTTAAGCTCAAACAATATCCTTCCGCTTTTGCATTTAAACACAAGTGTCAAACAATCGGTAACAGCGAGAAAAGAAAATAGAAGCCCATCCTACAAGTCGAGGAGAGATGGATAAGCGGTTGGTTGAACCAATCGGTAAATGGTTAATTTGGTATGCGACAGCTGTGACGAATAGCGTAGAATCCAGGGCAACGCTTGTTTGTGGACGGTATATTATAGAACGAAAGCTAGGCGAAGTCGGTTGGGTTAAACTATGGCGAAACCCAACAGCTACAATATAAGTGTAAAAATCAAATATCAAAAGAGTTTTGAATGATGCAGAGGAGATAATTCACACGTGAAGCCCATCAGATCCCAACACGCTTTGGGTTACACTACGAAACGCGGTTTTACAATAGCTGAAGTAGAAGAAGCTATCCGTAGTAGTTCCTGGGAACTTGTGGAAGATAATCGTCTCCAATGCCGCAAAGACTTTCCCTTTGGTAAAGAATGGAACGGTAAGGTTTATGCTATAAAACGGCTTCGCCCGATCTTTATTGAAAAAGATATAGAAATCGTCGTGATAACCGTCTACACTTACTACTTTTAAAAGGAGATATTCAAATGAAAATCAGTTACGATGCCGAAGTAGATGCTCTCAGTATCACCTTCCTAGAAACAACTGTGACAACGCAGCACTTAGCTGAAGGAATTGCCGCTGATTATGATAACGAAGGACAATTAGCTGGGATTGAGATATTAAATGCAGTAAGAGCGATTTGGTGGGCAAGAAACCCTCGACCAAGTGATTATTGAGGGAATTGGTTTGTCAGTCACGGGTGAGGAAATGGCAAGCATCAAAAAAGCAACAGCCTAATGAAATTACCTTCTCTCATGTATACGCTATCGAATTTGGTGACCTATTAAACCATTTAGGGAGTATAAGGCAGGCAAGCAAGGGCAGCAAAAACAAAAATAGGCGATCGCTATCCACAGTTATCGCCTGATACTTATCATAAAAATACTTGGTCTTGGACGTTGGGAAAAATTGCGCCACAGGCAATTAAAAACCCTAGTATCGTGACGTAATTTGTTTGGACATAACATTTTAATAAATTAATACTCATTATCTTGAGCATCTAACATCTGTAGGATTTTTTCCACATTATCTAAATCGCCAATAATTCGTTGCATGGGACTAGAGCCAATCTCGTTTAGTGAATCAGGAAAGCGTCGTTTTGGTAAACTAGTAAGCAGAAGTCGATGATATTTTGTGTGCATGAACAACCCAGTAGAACTCCCAAGCGGTAAAATTTTGAATATAGTTCGTTTTGTTGCCCGATCTTTACATGCTGATTAGGAAAATTAAGAAAGCTCCTTCCATGTATCTGGGAAGACATTCGATTCTGTGTTTACAAGCATTTCTATCTGGCTACAATGTGGCATGGGGGGTTATGGTTGTATGCCAGAAGCGCGTTTGTGTTGGATCATCTGCTCAAGCTCCTCAATAGACTGAAGCCGTTTACCCTCTTTGTGAATACACTGACCTAATGCATGAAGCGCATCATCGTCATTACGATGCTGCAAAACGTACTCACGCAATTGCTTTATTGTCATTTGCTCAAAATCTGGTTTAGTCACTGTAATTAACCTCTCCTTGTTTGTTAATCGCAGCCTGAATCTCTTCACCAGCAATAATTATTAAATCTCCAGTTCGCTTGTCTACACAAATCAAGTGAATTGATACAAATATATTTGTTAACGAAGCACATATCCTAACAGGGCTATTTCATTCTAAACCAGAGCCTTTAAATCTAGTCTTGGCTGAGAACCTCAAGTCCGTTAAAACGGACGCTCATTTAACAGGTGTTCAAGTCGGCTTAAGCCGACTTCAGCTATTAGCCTTGGAATTTATTCCTAGGCGAGTGAGGTTGCGATTTTAGAATGAAATAGCCCTGCATATCCTAAATAAACATCTCAGTCTTTTGCTCTACTGTCGGGTTCGGTGGTTGCTTCATCTTCTATTTTCAATATTTTATCGTAAGTTGATCGTTTCACATCCTTCCTCGCTCAGTCAACCCAGATGCATAATTTTAGGAAAAACCTTAGATAAATCTAGGGATAAATCAACAAAACATGGTAGATTAACTGATTCATTAGGCAAAAAAATAATTTTTCTACGATACCCAAATTTACCTTGCAAATCTTGATACGGTTCGCTGTAATATTCCAGACAATTATCTACTAAATTAAATATCCAATAATCAGAAATATCTGCTTCAGCATAAAGTGGTAATTTAACCTCTTGGTCATACTTTAAAGAGGAATCGGCAATCTCAATTAAAAGTAATATATCAGCCGGACTGGGATGAGCATCTAGATAATCATCATCTCGATTTTGTGCAATGACTCGATCTGGTTCAGGTTCACTGAAGTCAGGGATAATAATTGGTTGTTGTCCTCGCAGTGTCGCACGTTCCCCCACAAGCTTATATAACTCTCGCTCTAAGCGGGTTTCACAAACAGAATGTGGTGTACCTTTTGATACCATTGGGATGATTTCTCCGTTAATTAGCTCAAATCGCTCATCCTCACCGAAAAAACCGAGTTGAGCTAACCGATCGTATTCAGCTATAGTAAAGCGTTTAGCGGTGGTTATGGTCATAGCATTTCAACACAAGTGTCAAACAATCTAAGACAGCGAAAACAAAAAATAGGCGATCGCTATCACAGTTATCGCCCGATCCATATCATAAAAATTATTTTCAGTCAACTACCTGATTTACACCTGATAACAACAGGTAATGTAGGAAGCATTAACGCGCTTAGTCGTTTACCGAGTCAGGAAAGGGTCGTTTTGGTAAACTAGTAACGTTTTGCCTCTGCCAAAACATGGAGAGAGATTAAGTTATAAGCATAAAACCCCATCCTACAAGTCGAGGCGAAAAAATAGGCGATCGCTCTCCACAGTTATCGCCTGATACACATCACAAAAATTGTTTTCAGTCAACTACATTATCTACGTCTCATTACAGCACTTGCCCCCGTATAGGCGCACTGGCTCCTCCAAGCAACTTTTCTCCGCCTCATGCGCACGCTCACTCACCGGTTTCTCTCACCTTGTTGAGAATGATGCAAGATATCAGTCTAGGTACTACCAAAGCCTCTGACCGGAAATAAAAAGCTAAAATCTGTCATTTGTCAGCAAATCTAAACATTTATCTGGAAAATTTTGCCTAGCTCTTGGCTTCATCGATAGCTCTGATTTTTTTGCCCAATTACCAAAAAGTGCTGAGGCATAAGTATAGGGTACGACGAAGGAAGGACTACTTTCGCACTCTTCAAAAAGCATTAATGAACTAAAAACATTAATCTTTCTCAAAACTCAGCTTTAGTAAAACTTTTTTAAAATATGTATAAATCTTTATAATTTATGATTTTAAAAATTGTCTTTTCAAAGAAAACATTAAAAGTTAAAAAATCATAAGTATGCTAAATGTCGTTAGTAGATTGAATAACATAGAGGAAATAAGCACAAGAGGGTATTAAATGGAGCCATTACAAAAGCAGGTCTTGACTTTGAGTCATAAACTGGATGCCCTCTATCAAATGATGGAGCAGCTAGAAAATAAAGTGTCTCAAGCTTTATCATCAAGCTGCTTAGAGAGAACACACGAGGCTAGTAATAATTTTTTAGAAAATACCGATGCTAGGCGCTACCAACTAAAAGGACATATCAGTTTTAATCCAGAACTTGAACATAAGGATGTGTTAGCGGATGGAATTTATCCAGACATGAATCTTCAAGCGGGAGACAAAAAATTAACACCAGAAATTCAAATCCAACGACTAACAGCGCAATTAACAGCAGCATATAATCGCATTGCCGCCTTGGAAGAGCAGCTACTACTTAAGAGAATTCACTAGCACTTGGCGTGTCATTGGTAACTTCTAATGGCTAATGGCTAATGGCTAATAGCTAATGGAAGACTGGCAAGCAATTCCCCAATCAACAATTAGCAATTAGCAATTAGCAATTAGCAATTAGCAATTACGATGCATCACATTGGGTTAGTAGGGCTTCAATTGCTTCTAAGAGATGGTGTTGCTGCCAATCTTGGATTAGATGGGCAGCAATACAAGCTCCTCCTGCGCCCATACCTTCTTTGACAAAGCCCTGCTCATAAGCCCGGAGTTGGGGATAAAGAGAATCAGCAAAACTCAGCCCAGTAGCTAGTAGGGGTGGGGAAACCCCGTCAGGAGTACTGTTACTCCTACCAATTAGCTGGGCTAGTTTGACTGTGCCCCCCGTTGGGTCTTCTGCTACCCAGCGGGTTGTTCCGACAACTACTTCTTCTGGTCGCCAGGATAAGGCGTAAGCTTGAGCGATCGCACTCATAAGTGCATACACAGCCAGCATTTGCGTTCCACCGGCAAGCAAAACGCCACAACTGCGAGTGGCGGCTAGAGCCATCCCAGCTACTACTACTTGCATCGGATCGCCCACTGCCGCTACCAGTTGGAGGGGATCAATTAAGGGAGTGGGGGAAGTGGGGGGAG
>CAXTSI010000448.1:0-7563 GCA_964246695.1 uncultured bacterium | reverse complement strand
AACTGGGGAGTGCGCAGCGTTCCCCAGTTGCGGCACTTACCCCCTGAACGGATACCCCCAAGCAACTAACAATTCCATATCTAGAACCTCTTTAGCCTTATTATAAAAATATGTATCAGTATAAACTTGGATGAGCATGGTGGCGAGATATTGGGTTGACTGCGATCGCCTTAACCAACACCATTACCACGCGGGTATGGTCAGAGTCGGGTAATTCTTCAGCAGAGGGCAATTACCTGGGTAGGTTGTCATTTAACATGGCTGGGTTTCCCCAAAACTCATCAAAATTCTCGCTATTTCTAGTTTACTGCAAAGCTATAATTTGCTTAAAGAACAGAGGCAGAAACTGGTTATGTCAACTCTTGAGCAAATCGAAGCTGCAATTCTCTCGCTGCCATCGAATGATTTTGAGAAACTGAGACACTGGTTTTTTGACTTGGATTATCAGCGTTGGGATGAGCAACTAGAGCGCGACATTGCAGAGGGCAGATTAGAGGCATTGGCTCAAGAGGCGATTGCTGAATTCAAGGCAGGGCACTGCCGCGAAATTTAATGCACTATACGACACGACGATTTTGGCAATGCTACAACGCTTTACCTCCCCTCAATCATTCGCAGAAGCCGATATGCGATCGCCTAACCTCGTGTATGCAGCATTGATAGGTCGTGGCATCATGGTCGGTTCTGCTTCCGAATAAAAGATTTCACCAGGATAAATTCGGGAAAACATTATACGAGAAATAATCCCAATAAGACAAGCTAGTATCTCCGCCCACACCGTCACCGAAATCTAAGACATCGCTGCCGCCACCAGTCCAGGTGAGGGTATGGTCTATCTTCAATTCGCCATCCACGTATACCTTGACTTGATTCAACTTTGATTCAATTCTGTAGATATGGAATCCGTTAGTTGTATCCATTTGCAAGGGGACATAATCTGGATATGCGATACAAATTTGGTTGGGGTCAAAACCGACAATTACCAGATTAGTATGGTCATTTGCCCAGATATGTACAGAACCTCGACCTTGATTACAAGAAGGATTACTTTTGGGATCAATACGTAAGTTAGTCTCAATCACCCAGCCCCTTGTGTTATCTACAGATTGATGCCAAGTATCGTTAGAGTTTCTTAAACTAAATTCGTAACAGTCTGACGGAGAGTCAATCTTTAAGATGCCATTGGTAACAGTGCCTGTAGAATTTCCGTTGCAGCTATAAGTTTCCCAAGGTTCACCTGGTAAAGAATCAAAATTGAGAATTTCTGTAGCAAAAACTGATAAATGATTAGCAATGTTTACACTTAAGAAAGTAGAGACAGCCGTTCCAGTCAGAATAAATCTACGAATTAAGTTCAGAAAAACCTTTGGATAAATCATAAAATTGTAGTTCCTTTGACAAAGTTGTTTTTTTATGAAACCCTTATTGCATAGGAATTTTAGCAGTCACATGGCGATTGGTGAGAGCCTGACTACTTTTATCCGCACGTGCTACTCTAGTGGCGCTGCAAAATTTCCGGTCAAAAACGAAGAGCGTTTTTGCTTAACCCTTCCTTTGCTAAAAGTTTTGGAATTTATTCAGAGGGAACTCTTAACAGGGAACTCTTAACAGAGTATCCCACGGATGGGCGCCGTGGGATTTACGCTGTGGACGCAGTTTTTCTTGCGCTTACGCGTCTCGAAAAACATTTTTCTTAAAAGTGGGCTTTAAACCCACCTATGTAGTTTTTTTGGTTTAATATTCCCTGTTCCCTGTTCCCTGTTCCCTGTTCCCTGTTCCCTTTTTTTTGTAAATAAATCCCTAAATAAACGATACAACTAGGACGTTCTCATTCCTGTCTTTTTGTTAGGAAAATTCACACCATAAGTAGGGATAAAAGTAGCGAAAGCGAAGAATTCAAAGCCTCATTATGGCGTTGCTAAAACCCAACTTATGAGGCTAAATACCAGTCAGCCGCTTTGCTGAAATCAAAATTATAAATTCAAAATTTAAAATCAATAACCCCTATAAATGAATCGTGTAGCGCAGTGGTTTGGGGCTTGTAATCAGGACGCCTCAACCACCTGAGGGAGAATTCAAAATTAAAAATTATAAATTAAAAAAAATTTTAACTTTTATGTGCCTGGATGGGCGAACCTTGGCTTCTAAGGCGATATGCGATCGCCCAACCGAGTGTATGCAGCATTGAGAGGTCGTGGCATTATGGTAGGTTCTGCACTCCATTAATATCTTTGGCTTCCGTCATGCCATCAATGTATAACACGACTTTAATCTACCGAATTTTCCAAGTCAATTCCGGAATTTTCTTTAATTCTTTTGGCAGTTTTTTCTAATTCATCGATTAGCATCCTGTTTTGATCGCTGCGTAAGCCGTATAGTCTGGCAGAGAAAACAGTAATGACTTCCAACACATCTTCAGCAAGATCTTCTTCGGGACTGGTTTCCATGGAACGATTAATAATGATCACTTCAGTCTGAAACATTTCACATAAACTGAAAATTATCTCTGCACCAAAGCGCATTAATCGATCTTTATGAGTGATAACCAGACGGCGTATTTCTCCAGAAACAATCAGATTCAGGAGTTTCAATAAGCCTTTCTTACTATAATTTATTCCAGAGCCAAGGTCTTTAATCACCTCATAATCCCAACCATGTTGCTCACAATAAGCGGATAATACCGCAACTTGACGCTCTAAGTCGGCTTTTTGACGATGAGTACTAACACGGGCGTAGCAGATAGTCTGACCTTGTGGTTCTTTTCTGTTGAGTAACTTGGCAACGTCGTAACGACGATGACCCCCTTCTGTGCGTTCTGATTGAATCTTTCCTTCTTCTTCCCAACGTCTCAAGGTATCGGCAGAGACGCCAAGTAATTTAGCGGCTTCGTTGATAGAAATTTTTGGCATAGTATCATTTTACATAACTATGCCGAGAATAGCCTAAATTCTTATTGTGCAGTCAACACTCCATACAAAATATTTATAAATTTTTATAAATATTACAGCCAGTTTCAGAAATCCTGGGAACTCTTAGTGAAGTGATACATTAGATAAATATTGCCCTTATGGGCAAAAGATATGAAAAGTCAAGATTCCTGTAATCAGCGTCAGCCACATAAAATATTTAATTTCGCAGCATCTGTCTTAGCAACCTTGGCGCTGGCTGGCGGTATTCATTCTGCCAGTGCTACTCCCAGCAAAACCAATACAGCAAAACAAATCACCTTGGCGTCAGTCCAAGTGGAACAAACTAAACCAGTAACAATTGCTCAGATCCCAACACAGCAAGCTAGTGCTTGGGGAGTTGTCCCGATAGTTATTGTCGGCGGTCTAGTGATTTTTGTCCCCCTGTTCTTTGGCGGACTAGTGGTCATCAGCGAACGTGAAGTTGGTATTGTCGTTAAAAAGTTTACCATTTCCGGACGGGGACTGCCAGCCGGAAGATTGATTGCTCTCAACGGTGAAGCTGGCTTGCAAGCTGATACCCTTGCTCCTGGTTGGCACTGGGGTCATTGGCCTTGGCAGTACTCGGTACGCAAAGAAACAGTCGTTGTTGTCCCCCAAGGTGAAATCGCCCTGCTTGTGGCGGCAGATGGCGCATCCAATCCGCCAGAGCGGATCTTGGGCAAAATTGTAGATTGCGACAATTTCCAAGATGCGCGAAAATTCCTGACCCAAGGTGGGGAAAAAGGTCGGCAAATGGGTTTCCTGACCGCTGGTACTTACCGCATCAACACCGCCTTATTTAAGATTATTATGGCGGGAAATGCCAGTACCCACGGTATGAGTCCTGAACAGTTGCAGGTGTATACCGTTGCTTCGGAAAAAGTAGGTATAGTCACAACCCTAGATGGAATGCCAATTCCCAGTGGTGAAATCGCAGGTCCAATAATTAACGGACACGATAACTTCCAGAGCATTACCATATCTCAGACACAAATCCATGCGATCGCTTCCGCCGGCTACTTTATAATCGCGCACATCTCGTAAACCAACTAACCCTACAGACAATGGAAAGTTTTTGGGGCGGTTGGGATAGCCATCCCGTAACTGCCGCAAAATTGAAATCAGGGCTTCATCTTGAAGAGAGTCAATTTCATCTATAAATAGCACCAAGCGAGTCTAGGGAGATACGGACTTAGAAGTAAGGTTTTGGCAGAAAGTAGAGCAGTTTACTTTTGACCCTTTTGATCCGAGCTAGAAGACTCATAAATTGTCAGGCAGAGCTTCAAGGACTTATGGAGTTTCAGCGTAGAATATGATGAAAGAGTGTTATTCTACTTCACAGACAACGGTAAAGCTGTGTTTGTTGATATTGGTAGTCACGATGAAGTGTATTAAACCGTTTCAGAAGCATTCACATTGATCTTATTTTACCGCAGCGTCAGCACTATGGTTGCAACAGTTACCTTACAAATCCCAGACCGAATTTATCAACGGTTGCTTAATACGGCTCATGCTACAAAGCGTCCGCTAGAAGAAGTCATCCTTCATGCGCTTCGTGTTGGTAGTCCTCCTGAATGGGATGATGTTCCAGAAGAGTTCCAGGCTGATTTGGCAGATCTGGATCGGTTAGATGACGATACACTGTGGCGGATTGCTCGTAGTCATAAAACAGCAGAAGAAATGTTACGCCATGACGAGTTGCTTGATCAAAATCAAAATGGAACGTTGACAGAAAAGGAGAAATTAGAGTTAACTGCTTTGAGAAAGGAATCTGAGCGGTTTATGTTATGTAAGGCTCAGGCTGTTGTATTACTTCATTGGCGAGGATATCGCGTTCCACACTCTTGATTTGCTTGTGTCCATTTATATCTCAGTAAGCTTACGGACTCAAATTCAGGAAGCGGATCGCCGCCGTTGCTGTTATTGCTTGACCACTCAGGAAAACAGCGGGATTTCTATGGCGTTTGATCACATTCACCCTCGCTCAAAAGGGGGTGAAACCTCCTTTGAAAATGTCTGTCTTGCTTGTCGATCGTGCAATGAATTTAAGTCTGATATAACAGAGGCTCAAGATCCACTTACAGGGAAAATTGTTTCTCTGTTCAATCCACGGACTCAAAAATGGGATGACCACTTTTGTTGGAGTGCTGACAGTACAAGGGTTGAAGGAAAAACAGCAATTGGTCGCGTAACTTACATCTTGCACCACCACCAGAAACCGGGTTTCTTGCAAATAATTCAGGCTGAAACCCTTAATTTATCGTTTAGAAACCCGGTTTCTCTTACCTTGTTGAGAATGGTGCAAGATATCAGGTAACGCTCATGGTTTTGCAAATGAATAATTCAGCAATTGTAACTGCTCGAAGACGATGGGCATCTGCTAGCTGGCACCCTCCAGTAGATTAATAGTAGATTAATAACTGTATTTTTTTCACATATCACGTGCGCTGTTGTTTGACTGTATAGGGAGGAACAATCATGACAATTGTTGCCGATCGCTTACAGAAGCATGGGAAAAGCAGCAAGAGTCGCTCCTCCATGAGGAGAAAATCACTGTCTCTACAGGAACTGTGGGTTTAACAAGGATGCGCGTATAACTATCAGCGGCGATCGCCCATATCCCAAGAAGCCCGGTTTCGTAAAAGTTACCGGGCTTCTGATTACGACTGCTATATCTGGACGCGCTATCATGTATCTTGAGGAGCTAACAACACCTCAACCCACTGTTTATTTACCTCCGACAGTGCAGGAGGTGGAACAGGCTGGTGATAATCGATCCGTGTCGCATAACGGGCACGCTCATACACGCCATTAAATATCTCCTGTAACGGTACTGAAGGCTCTGGATCGTTGAGCTTCAAGGGTACTGGGAAACTGGGTAGCACCTGTTGCAGGACAATGCTATATAGATCGGCAGATGGGCGTTGATGAGAGCGACTAACTAAGATTCGATATGCGGTTGATCGCATTCCCAAAATTGCCATCGGCTTATTCCCGCGCAACAAATCCAGTTCCACCAGATGGGTAGCACTGCTCAGAATTGCCCGTCGCTTTTTCTCATAAGCCATTCGACCTTCCCCGGCTCGCTTGTTCTTCGGAGATAATAATTCAATTACGGTAATCACCTCATCCGTGACTACCTCTCGCACTTCCAGATATCGCTCTTTGACTTCAAAAGGCATCGGTACGGTAACTCGCTCAGGACGAGACTGAGTGGCTACTGACCTATCCTCAACAAGTAGTTGTGGTGTCACATCAGATTGACCGGAGAACACAATCGCGTCTGGAATGCCAATCAGTAAGCCATCCTCACTGTCATCGCTCTGATAAGTCCGAGTTTCAACTTCCACATAATACTGTGGACTCAGTTGCGGCTCAATTGTATCGGCGATCGCCACCATTAGTCGGCTATGAAACGACGACCAAAAAGCAGGCTGCTCCAGATACGGGTCCATGCCTGGAAATGGTGAGGGCATTGGTCAAACTTCCATCACAAAGCGCGTTTTCTTAAAATCATATTGTACCGCAGGCTCCGGTTTCGTTAAGGCGAAAAATAGTGAGCTTGGCATCTGGATTGGTATACTGTTGAACTATACGAAGAAGCCATATTTCAAGGGCGCGATCGCCGATAAGAGTGCTACTTTCCTCAACCTGAAACTGACCTCCGCACAAGTTTTGGATGCAGAGAAAGGCGTTGAAGGTTAATATCATCGCAACCAGCACTCTTTTCTAACGGTGAAATGCTAATACAAGAACGTTATCGCTTACTCAAACAGATTGGTCAATTCAGATTTTGCAAAACCTTCCTCGCTGTGGATGAGGGTTTATCTCCGCAAGTTCCTTGTGTCGTTCAACAATGGCTGCAAAATCAAACACCATTCGTCTTTGAGCAAAAAGCACAACGGCTTGAGGAGTTAGGCAAACATCCACAAATTCCCGCAATACTTGCACATTTTCAGCAGGACGATCGCTTTTACTTAGTGCAAGAGTTCATTGAGGGTAGTAACTTGGCTACCTTAGTGGAGGAGGTGGGAGCCTTCAGTGAAACTCAGATTTGGCAAATTTTAGAGGATTTGTTGCCTGTTCTCAAGTTTATTGGCGATCGCAACGTCATTCACTGCGATATTAAACCCGAAAATATCATCCTCAGATCCCCCCTTAGTGAGAGAAGGTTAGGCGGGGATATGGTCTTGGTTAATTTTGGGCATTTTTCAATTTTTAATAAGGATTTTGACCCAAGAAACTATATTCTACAGCAATTTACAGATAAGTCTAATGACAAGAGCGTTGGTAGTCCAGAATATGCCGCTCCTGAGCAAGTACAGGGAAAACCCGTTTTTGCAAGTGACCTTTATAGCCTGGGAGTGACTTGCATTTACTTACTCACCCAGATTCCTCCTTTTGATTTATTTGATGTCCCTAATAATTGTTGGGTTTGGCAACAGTACCTAACAACAAAAGTCAACGAAAGGTTAGGTAAAATCCTTGACAAGCTTCTGCAACATGATGTAAGTAATCGCTTTCAATCCGCCGATGAAGTTATGCAAGCAATGGGCATCCATTCCCCACTCCCCATTCCCCCAATCCCCACATAGTTGGGGCCCCGACTTACCCC
>CAXTSI010000447.1:0-7569 GCA_964246695.1 uncultured bacterium | reverse complement strand
ACTCCCCACTCCCCACTCCCCACTCCCCAGTAGTTCGTTAATCCAACTCTAGAATCAATTGCAGTGGAATTTCTACCCAATCAATGTGGTGGTTAAGTTCATTGCCCAAGGCGCTGATGATTTTCTCCAAAAGAAAAGCATCTAGAAGCAGTTGCCGCTCAGCTTTTGTGGTTGGTAAAAATGAGTTAGTGCCAGCAGTTTCTAGATAACTATTTAGGAAAGCAGCACTTACCCAGGTATACCAAAACTTACTCCAAGCTTCCATCACAGGAAGATTCTCATTGCGAATCATTCCTCTTTCTCTTTGATTGCGTAACGCCAAAGTAACAGCGTAGTTGAACGATAACAGCATTCCCGCCACATCTCGTAGAGGCGATCGCTTCATTCGTCGTTCACTCAAAGTGCGAGCCTCTCTACCTTCAAAGTCAAAGACAATGAAGTCTTTCCCCGTGTAAAGCACTCGCCCCAAATTGTAATCCCCATGATAACGAGTACGCATGGTAGTAATTTTTTGGTTGATGATTGACTGGAAGCGTACCAGAATATCCTCTTGGCGGCTAAGAACAGCCTTTGCCAGTGTTTGGGTGTCGGGTGGTAGAAAGTTCAGTCGGTCTTTCAACAATAAAAATACTTGCCCTGTTAGGTTGCGGGCATATTGGTAGATAGAGCGCTGGTATAAAGATGAAAAGGGTTCTGGTACTAAGTCAGGATTATCTTGGGCGGAAGCTAGGGCAATATGGAGTTCCGCCGTACATCGACCTAATAGTTGGGCGCTTACCAAGTAGGAACCGATGGTTTGGGTAGCTAATTCAGGAATCTCAACCCCCTGTAAATCTAACAGAGAACCTGAGGGAACAGGCACTTCGGTAAGACCTGCCTGCTGCGTTGTCACCAGATCAAAGTAGTCCTGCAAGCTATCGAGGGTATAGTCCCAACCACTTCGGGTATCTGGGATAAACTCTTGCAATATCCCTACAGTTACGTACCCTAGCCCTGTGCCATTTGAGCGGCGGTACTCTAATGCTCCAGCAATAGTGGAAAAGTGTTTTAAGTCTTTTTTCTGACTGAGGAAACGCCGAATTTCCAAATCGGGGTGCATACCATCCTCAACTTTGCGGAAGAATTTCAGGAACAGGCGATCGCCATATATGACATAAGTATTCATTAGTTCCCCCTTCAGCACAATTGGTTCGAGATCCGAAGCATCTCCGCTTAACTGGGAAAATAAATCAGTAGCTGTTGCCACCAGTTCTCCTACCATTCCTTTATATGAACGATTATGAGCAATGGCATCCAGTGGGAAGTCAAGAAAGTCTTTGTCGGCTACGGCATCAAATAAAATCCCGGCTTCAAGCCTCGCCACCACAGATTGAGGCATTTCTGTCAAAAGTTCCGTAGCTTGCTCACCTTCAGCATAAGCTAGTAGCAGCATGTAAGTTTCGGGGTTTCCTCGGATATAATCCACCTGCAACCAAACCATCATGGCTGTTCTGATTTCTGACTCCTGAGTCCTTACCTCAGTACTCAACTCACCACTCAAAACTGTATAAGGCAACAAAATTGCCTCAATAATTTTTGCCGATTGAATAGTCTGGGTTTTGCCGCTAAACCAGGTACAGGTATACAAGTAATCAGACAAAATAGATTCCAGTTGAGACACAAAATTTCGTGTCTCTGAAGACTGTGGTTGAGAAAAAACATTCTGCCACTGACCGCTGATAACTAGCGTCGGTAAATCTGCTTCAGTTTTGGGCGGTTGGGTCAAGGTAAGTTTACGTTTGAGAGTAAACCAGTAGAACCCGTAGGGACTAAGACTGAGGAAGTAGGGTGACTCTCCAATGGCAGGAAACTCTGTCTGACCAAAAACTTCTACCGGTTCTAGCCCATCAAAGGCTGATAGGTCTAATTCGACAGTTTGCACAAACCGGGACAAATTTGCTACTACCAGAATGTGTTCTTCTTCGTAGGTGCGGGTAAAGGCAAGAACTTTGCGGTTATTTGGGCGCAGTAATTCAAAGTTTCCTCGACCCAATGCTTGGAAACGCTTACGGGTAGCAATCAGGCGTTTCATCGCATACCAAAGGGAGTTGGGGTTAGCCCGTTGTGCTTCTACGTTGACTGCTTCATAGTGATATTCCGAATCAACGATGACGGGTAAATACAACCTTTGGGGGTTAGCGCGACTGAAACCCGCGTTCCGGTCGGAAGTCCAATGCATCGGTGTGCGGACACCATTGCGATCGCCTACATAAACGTTATCTCCCATACCAATTTCATCCCCGTAGTAAAGCACGGGAGTTCCTGGCAGAGACAATAGCAAACTATTGAGCAACTCAATTTCACGCCGGTCATTCCCCAGCAGGGGTGCTAACCTGCGGCGGATACCTAAGTTAACTCTCATTACAGGGTCTTGTGCATAAACCCGATACATGTAGTCCCGGTCTTCATCTGTGACCATTTCCAGGGTAAGTTCATCGTGGTTGCGCAGGAACAGTGCCCACTGGCAGTTATCGGGAATTGGTGGAGTCTGCTGCAAGATATCAACAATCGGGAAGTTGTCTTCCATCCGCAGTGCCATAAATAAGCGAGGCATGAGGGGGAAATGAAAGTTCATTTGGCACTCATCCCCATTCCCGTAATATTGTGCAGCATCCTCAGGCCACTGATTCGCCTCAGCTAGAAGCATGCGGTTGGGGAATTTTTCGTCTATACGCGCTCGAAGATCCTTCAGGAAAGCATGGGTTTCCGGTAGGTTTTCGCAGTTAGTTCCTTCGCGTTCATACAGATAAGGCACTGCATCTAGGCGCAGTCCATCTACCCCCATCTCTAACCAAAAATCGAGAACCTCGAACACCGCCTCGCGCATCTGGGGATTTTCATAGTTTAGATCCGGCTGATGATCGTAGAAGCGATGCCAGTAATATGCTTTGGCGATCGGGTCCCAAGCCCAGTTAGAAGACTCAAAGTCTTGGAAAATAATTCTAGCCTCTTGGTATTTTTCTGGGGTGTCACTCCAAACGTAAAAATCTCGCTCCTGACTGCCCTTAGGCGCACGACGTGCCCTTTGAAACCAAGGATGCTGGTCAGATGTGTGGTTAACAATTAACTCGATAATGACGCGAATACCCCGCTGATGGGCAGCTGCCAAAAACTCTTTGAAATCTTCTAACGTGCCATATATGGGATTTACACTGGTGTAGTCAGCAATATCGTAACCATCATCCTTCAGGGGTGAGGGAAAAAACGGCAGCAACCAGACTGCAGTCACACCTAAGTCTTGTAAGTAATCTAGTTTTTCTGTCAACCCCCGAAAGTCACCAATTCCGTCACCATTGCTGTCAGCAAAGGCGCGAACAGGCACTTCGTAGATAATGGCGTTCTTGTACCACAAGGGGTCGGATTTCAAAATTGAGTTTTGCATTTTACCTTTCAACCTTTACTAGGACATCTACTGGTTAAAGCAACTTATAAGACTGTTGCATGATTTAAGCGTATAAACATCTACAAAAAAATAACGCCTATGTCAATTAATCAGAGTTTTTTTTAACATTTATGCGTTTAAATAAATGTTACATAATTAACCCTACGATCGATTACCCAAGTAAATACAACGGTAGACTAAGTTAATAAAATAGCTGAAATTTGCCATCTAATCAAGGTAAGAATAATACATAATTAATTGATTTTTTAAAAGAATAGACAATATTAATCAATAGTTATACTAGATATAGCAATCCTATTTGATTTGTGAAAATTCCTCGCCTGAGAAACCCGGTTTCTTAAAGAAACCGGGTTTCTCCGCGTTCACGAATCATTTAGGATTGCTATAGAGTTATAAATAAACATTTAATAGCTAATATTTAATGGCAAATCAGGCTTCAATGGCAATAGTTTTCTGTTGCCACTCACCTCCTATCCCTAGGATAATAGTATTAATTTACACAAATAGATTTGTCAATAATACTTAACAAATTGGAAAATATCCCCTAGTAGGGCATTGCAAATTAGTGTAGAATTTGTTTTTTTGTTAATTAAATGCCGTAGTAATACTAACAACTGTTTGTCATAAAACATCTAAAAAACAGGGGCAGATCATGCATATTCCTGATGGGTTTGTTTCTGTGCCAGTAGCTGTGGCTACTGGTTTGGTAAGTGCGGCAGCGGTAGCAATAGCTTTAGCGCGATCGCGAGACGCTTTTGGAAGCCGACGGTCCCCCATTCTGGGTTTAACTACCGCCTTCATCTTTGCCGCGCAGATGATTAATTTCCCTGTAGCAGGTGGCACCAGCGGTCACTTGTTGGGCGGAACCTTAGCGACGATTATCTTGGGTAGCCCGTGGGCAGCAACTTTAGCCATGACCACGGTTTTTGTGATTCAGGCAATCTTATTTGCCGACGGTGGTATTACCGCACTGGGAGCAAATATTTTTAACATGGGGTTGGTTGGGATCTGGGTCGGTTGGTGGTTATACCAACCCTTACAACAACTCTTGGGAGGGTCTAGAAGGCGCTTACCTTTGGCAGCTGGCATTGCGGCAGCAATCAGTGTGGTGGCGGCGTCAATCGCTTGTGCTATAGAACTCGGTATATCGGGAACAATGCCACTCAACATAGCTTTACCAGCAATGGTAGGCGTCCATACTTTGATTGGAATTGGCGAAGGACTGATTACAGGTGGCGTTTTAAGTTATCTTGTTAAAGTCCGACCCGACCTGTTACCAGGATCGCAACCGCAATTACAAAAGTGGTTAGTGCCAGTGGTGACAATTTTCCTAATTGCCGGTTTGCTGTCGCTGTTTGCTTCAACTTGGCCTGACGGGTTGGACTCGGTAGCCGAAAAATACGGCTTTAAAAACCGAGAAACTAAAGTATTTGAGATTCCTACTCCTTTAGCTAATTATAAAGTCAAAGGCTTAGACGAGAAAGTCGGCACCAGTATTGCTGGGCTTGTGGGGTCTGGTATTTGCTTTGGTATTGCCTTTGGCATTGTCCAAGTGGTGAAACCGAAGAATGCTTAAAATTTCTCTACCGTTAAAGTTGCAGTTGTCCCTGGTAATTGTCATTGGGGCAGCTTTATTAAAGTATGATGCTTGGTGTTATCTAGGTGTGTATGGGGCGATCGCACTTTTATGGGCAGCTTTATTAAGTGCACCAATTCGCCAACTCACAGGATTACTAGGTGCAGAGTTACTTTTTTTCTCATTGCTGGCGTTACCTTTGGGATGGGAACGAGCCAGTTTTCTGCTGGTTCGTTCCCTGATTTGTCTGCTAACAATGAATAGCTTTTTATTAACTTTGCCGCCTCATAGTTTCGGCATTGCTCTCAAAAGCTTACCTCTACCAGGCGGGTTAAAAGAAAGTTTGCTTTTGGCTGGACAATACCTAGAAATTCTGCTTGCGGAAGTGACGCGAATGCAACGCAGTGCTCAACTCAGGGGTCTAAGTGGCACAACTGGGTGGTTACGCTACGCCAGTTCTGCCATGATTGGAGCCTTGTATCTCCGCAGTCTGGACCGGGCAGAACGAGTCTACGCCGCAATGGTAGCCCGTGGCTACACTGGAACCCTGCCAGTAGATGCGACATTAAGACCAAAAGAGCGTTTTGCTGTAGTTGTGATGAGTGCGATCGCTCTGTCATTGACTGTAGCTTCTTATACTAATTTTAGTTAGTAGTTAGTTGTTAGTGGTTAGTTGGTAGTTGTTGTTTGTTAGTGGTTGTTTGTTAGTGGTTAGTTGTCAAAATAATCCGGAACGCGGTAATTCGTAAGGCATCTTTTCGGGGTCAGCAACCCCCGAAAAATGCCGTAATTATTACGAGCCAAAATGCGGTGTGGCGGTGACGGACGCGAGAAGCTCTCTCCGGACAGAAGCTTCTGTTCGGAAGACTTCGCGCATTATTGGCGTCCCCACGAATAAATTCGCTTCCTTGAAATAAGATACTACGCATTTTTTCTAGTCCCTAACTAAACTTAGGGGCAACTACCTTCAATTACAAATTACAAATTACGCTCTTATTCAGTCAAACAAAACAACCACCAACTAACAACTACCAACTAACAACTAACAACCACCAACTAACAACTACCAACTAACAACTAACAACCACCAACTAACAACTAACAACTAACAACTAACAACCACCAACTAACAACTAACAACCACCAACTAACAACTACCAACTACCAACTAACCAAACAAAAATGTCACAAGCAGCCGTTGTGGTTCAAAATCTGGTATATGCCTATTCAAACCAAGAGGCAGTGTTACGAGACATTTCTTTTACACTAAATGCAGGCGATCGCGTAGCGCTCATGGGTGCGACTGGTTCTGGTAAAAGTACCTTGCTGGAAAACTTGATCGGCTTAAAACAACCGCAATCAGGGAAAATTTGGATAAATGACACGTTTGTGGAACCGAAAACCCTACCCCAAGTGCGCCGTTATATAGGCTTTGGCTTCCAAGATGCTAACGACCAACTGTTTATGCCGACTATCTTGGAGGATGTTACCTTTGGACCACGTAACTACGGTGTACCACCAGCAGCGGCAATTGACAAGGCAAGACACCTGTTAGCTAACTTTGGTCTAGAAGCTTACGCCAACCGTTCCGCCCATGAACTTTCTGGTGGACAAAGACGCCTTGCGGCACTAGCAGCGATTTTGGCGTTGGAACCTGTAATTCTGATTTTGGATGAGCCAACTAACGGTCTCGATCCAGCTTGGCGGCGTCATTTGGCTGAAGTTTTGTTAACTTTGCCAGTGCAGGTGATGTTAATTGCCTCCCACGACTTACATTGGTTGGGCAAAGTTACTCAACGGGCTTTGGTACTTTCTAGTGGTCAAATTGCTATAGACAGTGATATTCAGTCACTTTTGCAAGATGCTGATACTTTAGAGGGGTTGGGGTTGCCTATCGGGTGGTGATCGGATGGTTATTATATCTTACTAGTACCGCTCCCTTGAAATTAAAAATTAAAAATTAAAAATTCTGATTCTGGGGTATTCGTACCATTGGAACAGAAAACCGGGATAAGCGCTATTACATGAATAATACAAAAGTCTTTCGACACTGAAACCCCTGTTTTCTCGTTAAGGTACTACCTAGTTGAAAGATGTCTTATGATGTCTAGTAAATAAGGTTCAGCAAGGAGGTAGCATGACCCAGGATGGAGGAGGGGATAAACTCGACCGGATAGAAACGGCGCTGGATGAATTAAGGCTACGCCAAGAAAATACTCTGCAGCAACTTGACAACCAAGTAGCAGTCAATGCGGAGTTGAGAACTTCTACAACTGAGTTGAGGACAACAGCAGAAGCATTGCTCCAAGTCGTAACCATCCACCAGCAAAATTTTGAGCGATTGACGAACGAGCTTAATGCCGATCGCCAGGAGTGGAGATCGCAAATCGAGCGGATCTGGCAACATCTACAGCGCAACAATGGTTAAATGCTCACGAACTCATTACCGTGAGTTACCGCCCTTCGATGCCTTTTGGCGTTGAACACTGTTCAGAGGTCACGCGCCCCAAGGGGGCGAAGTCAAAAGTCAAAAGTCAAAAGTCAAAAGTAA
>CAXTSI010000446.1:0-7580 GCA_964246695.1 uncultured bacterium | reverse complement strand
AATCATTCGTAAATAATAGATGATGTTGTTTGGTGGGCATTGCCCACCAAACCTGATAATGGTGGGCAATGCCCACCCTACTAACAACTAACAACTAACCACTAACAACTAACAACTAACAACTAACCACTAACAACTAACAATCTTGCCGTGAAATTTAAAACTTTCCAAGTTGAAAAAATTCAGGTTGATTCTGGGATTGCACCGAAAACCGGGGAAAATAGAAAATACTCATATGATTTTTCCCTCATAGTGTAAGGATTACAGACAATGCAAGTTCTAAAAAGAGCCATCAAACCAGAAAACTATATATCGTTCCTCCACATTTACCCAACTACTTGGGGGACTGCTGGTGATATCTGCTTAATCCGAGAATCTGTAGCTAATTCAAGTGCATCAAAGTTCGTCGGTCACAAACTCCAACTAGCACTCCCACCCGGAATGGAACTCCATCGCGTGGCGGACTTGCCGGTGATCAAAGTTGCAGGTAATGTGGGCGACGGACATCCTAAAGAGCACCCGTCCGAATGGGAGGCTTATGAAGGTGTAGATCAAGAAATAGCGATCTTGGCTCTGAAACCTTGGGGCTTCAAGTTAATTGAGTCTGATGTAGCGTTGTGAGCTTCTTCTCCACCGCCACCCCACATAACCGATAAGAGAGATTCCCCGTACTGCCCTCAATGTCTAGTTTTGGACAGTACGCTCTGGTTTATCTTCCTGCCTTTACTTGTTCCCATAGAGCGATCGCATTGACAGAAATAGTCAATTATACAATGTAATTTTGACCGTAGGGGCGGGGTATCCCCGCCCTGACAACGTGGCACGGGTTCAATTGAAAACTGCTGTAGCTTTATTTTTCTATAAAGCGGCAGAGCCACTCATAATGCATTCCCAGGTAGAACCTGGGAACGAGTCTGAAAAACTTTGCGCCTTTGCGCCTTTGCGTGAGACTAAATTTTTGTAATTAATTGCTTATATATATGAACGCACAGATTCCCATTATAAAATATATAATACCTGAAAGGCATCGAGCTTGTCAACTCCCAAACGCAACTGCCACAAGCAACGTTATAAATTAGTAATATCCGTAACACTTGACTTATTCAGGCTTGGTTGTTAAAGCAAAGGTTTAAAGATGTTTACTTCATCATCAGAAACTCCTATTATTGCCACGATTGTGCTGGTCGCTTCCGGAATCTTGGGTTGGGGCTTTTATCGCGCCAGACCTTTTGGCAAACTGGGAATCCTCGCCTGGTTACAGTCAGTGGTATTGATGACTCCCTGGCTGCTGTTTTTTGGCTTGTTTGCAGCAGGCATTTACATCAACTTAGTGGGTATACTCTTCTTGTTAGTGGCTTCGACTGGGTTTTACATATTGCTGGGAAGACAGTTGCGCAAGCTAGGGCAAGATGCCATACTCAAGCAACGAGCAACCGAAAGGCTTGCTGCTGAAACCGCACAACAAGCAAATCCTACAAAAAATTCTCAGGGTTCAGAAGCACCCACAGAGCTAAAACTTGAGGCACTACCGATTCCGGAAGAGGACCTGACCGCGATCAAAGGTATTTTCGGGATCGATACGTTTTTTGCTACAGAAACGATCGCCTACCAGGAAGGAGCCATTTTCAGAGGCAATTTGCGGGGAGATCCCGAGACGGTTCACAATCGTCTCACTGCGAAGTTACAAGAACGATTAGGTCAAAAATACAACCTCTTCTTAGTACAAAACACAGATGAAAGACCTGTAATTATTGTCTTGCCAAGTCGTAATGACCTGCGTCCAATGACATTACCCCAAAAAGTCTTTGCGGGTATCCTGCTGGTGGCGACCATTGCTACCAGTTTGGAAACTGCAGGGGTACTGCTGAATTTTGATTTCTTTACAAATCCAGAACGGTTCCAAGAAGCTTTACCCATCAGTGCTGGTGTCTTCGCAGTTTTGGTCGCTCACGAAATCGGTCATTGGTTGTTTGCTCGCCGTCACCAAGTCCGCCTCAGTTTGCCTTTCTTTCTCCCCGCCGTGCAAATCGCCTCTTTTGGTGCAATTACCCGCTTCGAGTCTGTTTTGCCTAACCGTAAGGTATTATTTGATATCGCTTTGGCAGGACCAGCCGCCGGGGGGATTGTTTCTTTGTTAATGCTGGTGACTGGGTTGCTACTTTCCCACGACGGCTTAGCTTGGGGTTTTAACCACTCGGTATTTCAATTGTCAAGTGAGTTTTTCCAAGGCTCGATTTTGGTGGGAACTTTAGCACGGGTTGTTCTCGGTTCGGCTTTACACTCTTCCATGGTCAGCGTACATCCTCTAGTAGTGATTGGTTGGCTAGGGTTGGCGATCACCGCCTTAAACTTAATGCCTGCCGGACAACTAGATGGAGGTCGCATTGTTCAAGCAATTTATGGACGTAAAACTGCCGGACGGACAACGTTAGCAACTTTAATTGTGCTAGGTTTAGTATCTCTCGCTAATCCTTTAGCTATGTACTGGGCAGTCGTGATTCTATTTTTACAACGAGATCTAGAACGCCCCAGCTTAAATGAAATCAGCGAACCCGATGATGCACGCGCCGCTTTGGGTCTTTTAGCTTTGTTCTTAATGATTGCTACTCTCCTACCACTCACTCCCGGTTTGGCTGGGCGTTTGGGGATTGGGGGATGAGGAGGACAAATCAATTAAAAATTAAAAATTAAAAATTAAAAATTTTTTAATTTTGCATTTTTAATTTTTAATTCTTGTGTTCCCTCATCTCCCCGGTGTTGGAAAGAGGCTATGGAAGCCAGACTGGCGTTGCTGTGGGGTTTCCTTGGTCATCTTCCAAAGAGTTTCGTAGAAAAAGAAGGAAACGCCGGCAAAGTTGCGATCGCGTACTTTTTGCACTTGTGTCTGGATTTGTTGCATGGGGACAAATTGATCTTTCAACCCAGCCATAATGCCGATACTAACTGGAATATGACTCTTTGCTGCTTTCACTTCTGGGTACTCTAATTCACTGATAAAGGTGTTCAAATCATCCCGATACACTTGCAAAACCAGTTCTTCAACGAGTCCCATCCGTTCCCATTTCTCCCAGTCCGCTAAAGAGAAGGGGTAGGAGAAGCGCTGGGGATTAGGAGCAATGGAAACTAGGCAATCTTTTTTACTAGCTTTGATGGCTTTAAATACCAGCTTCATGAAGCTGGTAATTTTGTCTGCTCTCCACTTTACCCATTCGGGGTCTTGAGGATTCTGCGGAGGGGATTGATTAGTATGTTCTTTTTTATACAAATTAACAGTGTAAGCATCGTACCCTAATTCAGCAGGTAACCCGAAATGGTCGTCAAATTGAATGCCGTCGATATTATAGTTTCTGACTATTTCAACGATTAAATCTTGGATGAATTGTTGTACATCTGGGCGAAAGGGGTTCAGCCAAACCCGATTATGTCTACCTTCTTTGACGATGGGCTTCCCGTCGTGGTGAACAGTTAGCCATTGCGGATGACGTTTGGCAAGTTCTGAGTCAGCAGGTGCCATGAAGCCAAATTCAAACCAGGGAATGATTTTTAAGCCTTTTTGATGTCCGAAACTGACAATTTCTTTGAGCAAATCTCGCCCTTGGAGTCCTGGGGTTGGATCGAGCGATCGCCCAATGACTTTTTGTGCAACTTCGCTGGGATATAGTGTATAGCCCCAGTTCCACATTGTCGGATATACGGTGTTAAAGTTTAAATCTTTGAGGCGTTGCAAAGCACTTTTGAGGCGATCGCGCTCAAACAAAACATCGCTATCAATATTGGTTAACCACACTCCCCGCAACTCAGAAGTTTGCGGATGGGGGAGAAGACGAGTATTTTGAGCAGATAAGGGAAACGATAGCATCACCGTAGCTACCATGCTCAAAGCAATCAAAAGGGCAAAAAACCCCCTGTTTCGATTAGTGCGCGGATTATGCATTTTAAATTCCCTATCCCTAAATGTGGGGTGAGGCACCACACCCCCAATAAAAACACTACGAGTAAGATAATGGTACGATTTCCCAAAAATCTGTCATCTCAGTTATCCAATTATCACTTTTAGCAGACAAATAACTTGGTATGTTTGCTCAAATCATCTAAATATAATTAAAACAAAACTAAGGATTCATAATGATAAGTATATTAAATAATCCTCACAGCACGGTAAACGTGACAGCGCCCACTAAAAGGTTAGCAAGGGCGATTATGGTTTCCCAGGGACAGTTTTCACTGCTGTTGGTATGTTGTAACTCAACTCCAAAGCAGCAGCAAATACTGAGTCTGTTAAAAGAATTTTCTCCTGTAGAAATCAAAGAAATCCTGCTTGCACCCTCTGCTGAAACGCTTTATACAACTATCAAAACTATTCTTGGCGAGACTCAACCTGAAGCTTTGATAGTCAAGGGTTTAGAATCTGTCACGGCAATTAATCAACTGATCATCTCTACAAATCTGATGCGAGATGAGTTGAAGAAACAGTTTCACTTTCCCCTAGTGTTATGCGTAAATGATGAAATCCTGCGCAAGCTGATCTGGCTAGCACCTGACTTGAAAAACTGGGCTGCTTCCACTATTAGATTTGATCAGTCCAACGATCAGTTTATTGAAAGGCAACCACTTAGTGCCTAAGGGGCTTCTATGACTCTGGAGAAAGAAAAATCTCATTAAACCTCGACGACTGGAAGTCGCGACTACACAAACAAAGTCCGCCTGCGCGGACTAACCTAAAAATAGGGTTTCAAATTTAATAGAAGCGAGAGTAATAAAAGAGCGCTAAGGGGCTTCCAATTAAAAAAATCTCGACTCTCGCGTAGGGTGTGTTAGACGGAACGTCGTAACGCACCACTAAGAACCAATATTGCTATGAAAATTCATCTGACCACCAAAAAAGCGCAGATTTTCACTGTGTTGTAATTAACTGGCATTTTGTCTGTTGGTAATACGCCACCTATGACATCAGTAGCTTCGACAAGCCGTATCACTTCTGGGTGCGCGTCGGGGGGACGACGAATTCAGACGCCGCCAACCTACCGTTCTGAACCTCACCAAAAATGATTGTTTATGGGCAAGTTTAAGGAACCTCAGAGGGCGGAGACGTGATTTTACCGTAGTAAATTTCAATTGCTCTTTTACCATTTATGGGCTAGTTTTGAAACTAAGAAAACAATCATTGTAATAATTCTTTGCAGCGTGTCCCAAGAAAGCACGTATCCCGGCTTACCCCCAATAGCACTTAAAGGCGTTGCGACAGTAATCGGACAAAAAACAACGCAGGACGTATAATTCTATCAATTAACCCAGTTATCACAATTGCTCAATTGCTGGACTCTTTCACGCTCGAAGCACGGCAAGATACAGGGTTCTGCCAGGAACCGTGAGGACTGGTGGGTGCATTGGCTATAAGTTCCACCTCACCTTTGGCATTTATCACCCACCCAGTAGCTTCTACGATTGGTTTTGGTGTAGCTGGTTTTGGTGTTTTGTTGGTAACATTTTGAATAGCGCGGTTTTCACTGTTTGGGTTGAGAGTTACCAAACCTACATCTACGGCATCAGTGCTGAGGGGGTCGCCTGGATTAGGGGGTAAGCCGCCGCGACCAGTGATAATAAATTCGCTTTGTGCTTGAGAGCCACCAGCATAACAGCCCTGTGCTACTTTAGTGTCAACTAGTATGACTGGCAAGTTAACTAAGCCTTGAGTTGGGTCAATACCGAGATCGTTGATTTGAACTCTACCACCAGAGCCATTGAAAGCATTGGCGGTGATGTCGCTATTTTCATTCGGAACAGCGACTATGAAACCGTTAGTAGCATTAATGGTGATATTGCCACCATTACCACCAGCTTGTGCCGTGCCTGCGGTGGTAGAGATTTGAGCACCACGACGGATTATGAGTAAATCACTTTGTAAGTTGATGTTACCACCGTTACCTGATGCAGATTGGGCGTTGAGTGTACCACTGCTGTCTAGGGTAACTCTAGGTGAGGTGACGATAATATCTCCTGCAGTCCCCGTCTTACTTTGGGAGTCAACGTACAAGCCGCTGTTATAGTTTGAATTTTTGCCAGAAATGGTGACATTAGCAGCAGCATTAACTTTAATTGTGCCTGCATTCCCTTGTCCAGAGGTGCTAGCTGCTAATTGAGCACCATTGGTAAGAGAAAGTTGAGGTGTTGTAATTTGAATATTGCCCCCATTGCCTTTGATCGCATTACGTTGTTCCGGGGTACTAAAAACATCTCCTACAGTACTAAAGATAGAACTATGATCTAAGAAAACACTCTTGGTCGCATTGATAATTACATTCCCAGCATCGCCTTGCCCATAGGTAATAGCCTGTAATTGAGCGCCATTAGTAAGAGAAAGGGAATTAGAAGATAAAGTAATGTTGCCTCCATAACCTATTGATTGCCGTTGAACATTGTTGGTGATAACACTTCCAATCCCATCAATCTTTATATCTCCAGTAGCATTAAGCGTAATATCGCCAGCCTTTGCCCCAACAGACCCTAAACTCGGTGCAATACCAGCAATCAAACTACTGCCACCTGTAATGTTTAGATTACTAGCATTGACAGTAATGCTGCCGCCACCTGCAGCAGAGACATTTACATTAGCACCATTGATTAGAGATACCGAGGCTTTGGTACTAACAGTTGGAAAACTCAAGCTGATATTATTACCGTCTACACCAAGTCCTACTGTTCCAGTCGCTGCCAATCCTCCTAATTCAACTAGACCACCGTAGGCTCTTAATCTTCCGCTATCCATCGTTATATCACCACCTACCAACAGCAAACTCTTGCCATCTGGAACACGTAATCCAGACGTATTTAAACCTGTTGGTGTAACTCCTGCTGGTGCTGTTGAACTGTTTTGAATCGATGCACCAGCAGCTATTTGATTGTAAAATAAGGCGGAAGGATTAACTGTAAGCAACGCGCTTGTATTTGGTTCACTAGCACTGAAAAACCCTTGATTACCGAATTGAATTGCATTGGCTGTAGTTCCCACAAACGAACCGCCGACATTCAAACTGGCATTTTTACCAAATACAATCCCGTTGGGGTTAATTAAAAACAGATTAGCTGTCCAGTTCGCTTTAATTATTCCATCAATATTTGAAACTGACCCACCCGTTACCCGACTGAAAATGTTCTGAATATCAGTAGCATTATTAAAAAAAGCCCTACCGCCAGTTGGTACAGAAAACTCTTTGAAGCTGTGGAATAGATTGCCACCTCGCTGCGTCCCATTTTCAATGATGTGGATGTTACCATCTAATCTAATGGTGGAATTATTGGGCAGAGTTTTATCGGGAGTAATTTGGGCAGAAGCGCAATTTGTGGACAAAGCGATCGCACTTCCCATCACCATCCCCAAAAACCAACGAGTAGTCCCAAACATCGCACTCCCCCTAAGCTTTGTAACAGATGCACTCTTTTCTCAGTTAATCACAATTACTGGAAATCAAGTTAACACCTGCTATTACTCCGCAAAGTTCGTGCGTCTTATACGCGCTCACTCGCTAATCATTAGACATCTCCAAAATAGAACCGTTTTGTGGTAAAAGAGTATAAAAGTA
>CAXTSI010000445.1:0-7580 GCA_964246695.1 uncultured bacterium | reverse complement strand
GTGGGGGAAGAGGGGGAATGGTGGTGTTTCTTTCATTCGTAGCGGATGCCGTCAGTGGGATAATCCTAAATTACCATAACTACAACTGTCTAAGCTTCTTGGGCATACCAACCAATGTTCAGTGTTATCCTAGTCTTGCAACTAGCAACAAAATTTCATAAATTTAAGTGGACACTTTGCTGACCATGGAAACCAACCAACTAAACTTTAAGGGAGCTTCTTCCAAGGGAAAAAGTGCAAGTGTCCTCTAGTTCTTGTTTGATTATTATACCATCGAGGAGCTTTTATTCTTTCGCACAAAGCAAAAGGTAATCGTCCCCAAGCATAATAAATGTATAAGACACACTAGGAGAACAGCAACGCATGGGCAAGGTAGTCGGCATTGACTTGGGTACAACCAACTCAGTAGTTGCCGTCATGGAGGGTGGCAAGCCGGTGGTGATTGCCAATGCAGAAGGAATGCGAACCACTCCCTCCGTCGTTGGTTTCAGCAAAGAAGGCGAAAGAGTAGTTGGGCAAATGGCGCGGCGGCAAACTGTCCTTAACCCACAAAATACCTTTTTTGCCGTCAAACGCTTTATTGGGCGATCTTATAGCGAACTCAGCCCGGAATCAAAGCGAGTACCCTACACGATTCGCAAAGACGAAGTCGGCAATATTAAAATTGTCTGTCCCCGTCTGGATCAGGAATTCTCCCCAGAAGAAATTTCGGCAATGGTACTCAAGAAACTGGCAGACGACGCCAGTCGATACTTGGGTGAACCAGTGACAGGGGCAGTAATTACCGTTCCGGCTTATTTTAATGATTCTCAACGGCAGGCAACGCGAGATGCAGGCAGGATTGCGGGTTTAGAGGTGCTGCGGATTCTGAATGAACCAACAGCAGCATCTTTGGCTTATGGCTTGGATCGGGGTGAGAGTGAAACCATTTTAGTCTTTGACTTGGGTGGTGGCACGTTTGATGTGTCGATTCTCGAAGTTGGCGATGGCGTGTTTGAAGTCAAGTCCACAAGTGGAGATACTCAGCTTGGTGGTAATGACTTTGATAAGAAAATTGTCGATTGGCTGGCAGAGCAATTTTTAGAAGAACATTCGGTAGATTTAAGACGTAGCGATCGCCAAGCTTTACAACGCCTGCTGGAAGCTGCAGAAAAAGCCAAAATCGAACTCAGCGCCGTCAGCGTCACTGACATTAACTTACCCTTCATTACTGCCAGCGTTGAAGGTCCAAAACATCTCGAAACTCGTTTGACTCGTTCCGAGTTTGAGAGTTTGTGCGATGATTTGTTGGGGCGGTTGCGTCTTCCAGTTAAACGAGCGCTGAAAGATGCTAATATCACACCCAGAGATATTGATGAAGTCGTGCTGGTAGGGGGTGCTACTCGGATGCCAATGGTACAGCAGCTCGTGCGAGCGATGATTGGCATAGAACCCAACCAAAACGTCAACGCTGATGAAGTTGTCGCCGTCGGTGCAGCAGTTCAGGCAGGTATTCTCGCCGGAGAACTCAAGGATGTACTGTTACTGGATGTCACGCCTCTATCCTTGGGCTTAGAAACCATCAGCGGCGTCACCAAAAAACTCATTCCCCGCAACACTACTATACCAGTACGTCGCTCTGATACTTTTTCCACCTCAGAAAATAATCAGAACACCGTAGAAATCCACGTACTCCAAGGAGAACGGGAAATGGCGACAGATAACAAGTCGCTAGGAAGGTTTAAGTTGTATGGCATTCCCCCTGCACCACGCGGCATTCCCCAAATCCAAGTATCATTTGATATCGATGCCAACGGGATATTACAGGTGACAGCTCTTGATAGAACCACAGGTCGAGAGCAGAGTATCACAATCCAAGGTGCTTCAACTTTAAGCGAGTCGGAAATCAAACGGATGATTCAGGACGCGGAAAAATATGCTGAGGTAGATCGGGAACGGAAAGAACGAGTCGAAAAGCGCACTCGTTCTGAGGCGCTGATTTTACAAGCAGAACGACAACTTAGAGAAGTAGCGCTGGATTTGGGAATGCAGTTTGCCCGCAGCCGTCGTCAGCGGATTGATAAAATTTGCCGGGAACTACGCTCTAGTTTACAGCAAGACGACGATCGCGGTATAGACCAATCTTACGCTGACCTGCAAGATGCTTTGTATGAGCTAAATCGGGAAGTCCGTCAGTCTTTTACTGACGACGAAGATGAAGATTTGTTTGGTGCTATCCGTGACATCTTTACTGGCGATAAAGAACGAGAACGCGATCGCGAATCTCCAAGGGAGACGTTTCGTGAACGTGATTACTATAGCAGAGACAGAGACTACAACAAAGACAGAGACAGCAGAGACAGAGACGGCAGAGACAGAGACTACAACAGAGACAGGGACTATGGTAAAGATTACGGCAAGGATAGCCGGAACTCCTCTAATGACAGTGGTTATTCACGCAAACCACGTCCTAGCTACCAGGATAATTGGGATGATGAAGATGAGGATGATTGGTTGTAAGAATTTTGCTAATGGCTAACTGCTAATTGCTAATTGCTAATTGCTAATAGCCATTAGCAATTAGCAAAATTTAAAATTTAAAATAAAAAAATTGACTATGCCGAATTTGCAGAATTTTCGCGATTACTACGAAATTTTGGAAGTACCTAAAGATGCTTCCAATGAAGAAATTAAAAAGAATTATCGGCGATTGGCACGACAATATCACCCTGACCTCAATCCGGGAAACAAAGAAGCTGAGGAAAAATTTAAGGATCTTGGTGAAGCTTATGAAATCCTTTCCGATACAACAAAGCGGACACAGTACGATCAGTTTAGCCGCTTCTGGAAAGAAAAGGGTTTTGCTGTTGGCAAGTCAAAACCCCGCGATAATAGCTGGTGGAATAATCGCTCTAACAGTCGCAATGTCAAGGAAGAAGTAGATCCTGGCGATTATCCTGATTTTGAAAGCTTTATTAATCAAGTTATAGGTGTAGCCGATGGCAGAGAAAGTAGAAATGGAACCTCTACCAATGGTGCTAAACGCGATCCGTTTCGTTCCCCTACAAGAAAAGTTGAATACACAATAAACCCCCGCACAACTCGTCGGGATATAGAAGCAAGATTAACCTTGCCATTAGAAAAAGCCTATAAAGGTGGATTGGAGAGGATTCGTCTGGAAGATGGGCGATCGCTCGAAGTACAAATGCGTCCAGGTATGGTAACAGGTCAAACCATCCGTTTGCGAAAACAAGGCATCAATGGTGGCGATTTGTACTTAAAAATCACCGTTGAACCTCATCCTTTATTTAACCTAGAAGCCACAAATATATTATGCCAAGTACCGCTTACTCCCAGCGAGGCGGTCTTGGGAGGACAAATAGAAGCACCAACCCTAGATGGACCAGTAAAAATGACTATCCCTCCAGGAGTTAGGTCTGGTCAACGATTCCGCCTGGCGAATAAAGGCTACCCCTCCGAGAGTGGTAAGCGCGGCGATCAATTGGTGGAAATCCAGATAGTTACTCCCAAAGACATTAGTCCGCAAGAACGGGAACTCTACGAGAAGTTAAGAGAGATTGAAACCTTTAAACCCCGCGCTGGCAACCCCTAATTATAGCATAAATTCTTGTGTTCGCGTAGCGTGTCCGTTAGCACAAGACTGCTAATAACTAATAGCTAATGGTAAAAAAGCAATTAGCAATTAGCAATTAGCAATTAGCAATTAGCAATTAGCAACCAATGTCCAAGTATGTCACAATATTAGAAAAAACTTGATCGCTAAGTGACTAAAACAGCGGTGAATCAAAATGGGGCCATGCCACAAAGCAGCGAACCTACTTATTACTGCCTGCTAGGATTGCATCCCTCTGCATCGGCAATCGAAATCCGTCGCGCTTATCGGGAACTGAGCAAACACTATCATCCTGATACTACAGACTTGCATCCCTCTGTGGCAACAGCCAAATTTCAGCAAATTAACGAAGCTTATGCCACTCTCAGCAGCCCAGAACGACGGTTTACCTACGACTTGAAAATCGGTTATTCGCACTTTGGGGTAATTCAACCGCCTCCTGACTTGAACCATCCCGTTTCCTCTTCCTTAGACTTATCTAAATCAGCTTACCTAGACCCTACCGATCGCCCTCTCTCATCCGGAGAAATTTTTGCTTTATTTATTCTTGGGTTGACATTTTTAGCTTGCTTGCTGTTAGCGATCGCCATTGGCTTAACCCGTGGCGATGCTGCTTTCCAAACGCATCTGCTGCAACCTACCACCACTGTACAACAGCAAATTACCCACCCGCAGCAACCAACTACCCCTGCGAGGGGAGTAGTTAGTAGTTAGTGGTTAGTGGTTAGTGGTTAGTAGTTAGTAGTTAGTAGTTAGTAGTTAGTAGTTAGTGGTTAGTTGTTTGTATTTCCAAATAACTACCAACTACCAACTAACAACTACCAACTAACAACTACCAACTAACAACTACCAACTACCAACTACCAACTAACAACTAACAACTACCAACTAACAATCAACAATTTGCCATGCCTCTTCTTCCCCCTGAAACTCCCCTATATAATCATCCTCTCCCCCAAATTGAGCAGTGGTTGAGAGACCAAGGTTGTCAACAAGATGAACAACAGCTGCATTGTTGGCGTGTGCTGCGACCTACTTGGCAAGCCGAACTTTGGCTTGATGTTGAGCAAATCATAGTGAAATATCTCCAAGCTGGGGAAAATCAGCAACATATCCAACGTTCGTTCAAGTATTCCCTCAGTCGGCAAGATGTAGAAAGAGCCGTTTTTTCTGGACCCTAATCAGGGGATTGTTAGTTGTTAGTGGTTAGTGGTTAGTTGTCAAAAAATACCACTAACCACTAACCACTAACAAGTCCTACACTTTCCCAAACCTACGTTCCCGTTGTTGGTAAGTGTATAAGGCACGGTAAAACTCACTGCGGTCAAAATCAGGCCAGAGAGTCTCGGTTATATAAATTTCTGCGTAAGCCATTTGCCAGAGAAGGAAGTTACTAATCCGCATTTCCCCACTAGTACGGATTAACAAATCTGGGTCACAAATTCCCGCCGTGTAGAGGTGGCGTTCAAAGGTTACTTCATCAATTTCATCGGGTTGCAGTAGACCTTGCTGTACTTGATGAGCGATCGCACGGCAAGCATGTAAAATCTCTTGTCTACCTCCATAATTTGTTGCCACTGTAAACCGGATACTGAGATTTTCACGAGTTCGTTCCATTGAACGAGAAATTTCCTCTTGTAGGGATCGTGGTAGGGCACTCAAGTTGCCGACAAACTTAATTTGAACATTCTCCTCAACCATTAAGCGCAGTTCTTGGCGTAAAACCCTTTGAAATAAGGTCATCAAAAAATCGACTTCTTCGTGCGGTCTTCCCCAGTTTTCGGTTGAAAAAGCATAAGCTGTCAGCGCTTCAATTCCCCAATCCTTACAACAACGGAGCAAATCCTTAAGAGCATCAACACCAGCTTTATGACCCATAACTCGGGGTAGACCTTGACGCGATGCCCATCGACCATTGCCATCCATAATCACCGCAACGTGTTTGGGCAGTAGTTCTCGCTTTAAGTCAAGGGGAAGATCTTGCAGTTCAGTTTTTTGTGCTGTCATTTCTTATCTCGCGAAGCAGTCGATGGTAATCCTAGTAAACGTAAAACCAGTGCTAGTGCTTTACCACGAATCTGACGACCCAAACTTAACAAACCAGGAGCAACCGCTTCCCCATCTGTAGAGAGGGAAAATTGATCCTCTAATGACTCTTTCAGCTTCGTGATCGTCAGTGGTCTATTTAGCGTTCCTCGTTCCGCTACGGAAATGGAACCTGTTTCTTCTGATACAACGACACAAATGCAATTTTCGACGCGCTCAGTAATTCCCATCGCCGCCCGGTGGCGTGTTCCTAATTGGCGCGAGGCTGTGCGTCCTGAAAGCGGTAGAATTATTCCCGACGCCACAATCCGCGAGCCACGAATCAACGTTGCCCCATCGTGCAATAAAGTTTTCGGCTGAAAAATTGTCTGTATCAGTTCCTTAGAAACCTCCGCATTCAGCTTGACTCCTGGTACAGAAAAATCTCGCTCGTCAATTGGACCTGTAGTTTCCAAAATTAGCAAAGCTCCAATGCGGTTTTTCGATAGCTCTTTAACCGCATCGACAATTTCGTCAATCACACTATCAGGTTTGGGAACAGCTCGACTGGAAGGTTGAAACAACTGTCTGAATTCACCTCGTCCCAATTGTTCCAAAAATCGGCGAAACTCTGACTGGAGAGCAACCGCCATTGCCACAGCACTGCCAATCACTAACTTTTCTAGTACAAAATTCAGCAGTTGTAGCTGCAATCTGCCACTCAATGCTGACGCCAACATCAAAATAATAAATCCCCGTACCATCCAAAGTGTTCGGCGCTCACTAATAATAACAAGGATCATGTATGTCAGCGCCAGTACTAACACAATATCCAGAGTCTCAAGCAGCAAGGACTTAGACCATCCTAGGTTTATCAGCCTTTGCTTCCACCAATCTCCCATGACATCTGGATTCAACCTTCTCCCGTGAAATGATGAATTATGAATGATAAATTATGAAAAATTCATCATTCATAATTCATCATTCATGATTTCTGAATCAGTCTTTGTGGTAGGCAATCTTGTCTAATCAAGTCCTGATAATTTTCCCGCCGCAAAATTAAATTTGCTTCGCCGTTCGCTACTACAACTGCTGCCGGTCGGGGCAACCGATTGTAGTTCGATGCCATACTGTGATTGTAGGCACCAGTTGCCATCACTACAAGAATATCCCCTGGTTTAGTTTTTGGCAGCTGGGCATTCTTTATTAGAATATCTCCAGATTCACAATGTTTACCAGCAATTGTCACTGTTTCCGTAAGGGGAGCAGACATTTGGTTGCCCACTACCGCGCGATAAACTGACTGATAAGTGATTGGGCGTGGATTATCCGACATTCCGCCATCGACTGTTACGTAAGTACGGATTTCCGGAATAACTTTCGCGCTGCCGATAGTGTAAGCAGTCACGCAAGCTGTACCAATGAGCGATCGCCCGGGTTCACTCAGTAATTTCGGCAAAGGCAACTTTTCGGCGGTACAAGCCGATTGAATCACTTCACAAATCGGTTTTACCCATTCCTCAATGCTAGGGGGATCGTCGGATTCTGTATACTTAATCCCTAAACCACCACCGACATTTAACTCACACACTGGTATACCGTATCCAGCTGCGAGTTTCAACCACTGCACCATCACAGCAGCTAAATCCTGATGCGGTTGGCGTTCAAAAATTTGGGAACCAATATGGGCGTGTAACCCCACACAGTTCAGGACTGGTTGCTTGCTGACAAAAGTAAACAACTCATCTAGTTGATTGGGATCAAAGCCAAACTTACTATCCAGATGTCCTGTCCGAATGTATTCATGCGTATGACATTCTATACCAGGAGTTAACCGCAGCATGATGCGAATGGGAGTTGGGGAGGATGAGGGGGATGAGGGGGATGAGGAGGATGAGGAGGATGAGGAGGATGAGGGGGATGAGGAGGATGAGGAGGATGA
>CAXTSI010000444.1:0-7604 GCA_964246695.1 uncultured bacterium | reverse complement strand
CATCCGCTACAACATCCGTTGCCACATCCGCTACATCCGCTACAACATCCGTTGCCACATCCGCTACATCCGCTACAACATCCGTTGCCACATCCGCTACATCCGCTACAACATCCGTTGCTAGGGATTTACTTGTTAGGTTGAGGAGTCATCCGCAGGTAAGGCTTAACTTCCTGATATCCTTTGGGGAATTTCTCCTTCAGCACTTCTGGATCTTTCAGCGATGGGACAATCACGCAATCTTCACCATCTTTCCAGTCGGCTGGTGTCGCCACACTGTAATTGTCAGTCAATTGCAGCGAATCAATCACTCGCAGAATTTCATCAAAGTTGCGTCCAGTGCTAGGAGGGTAGGTTAAGGTTAGACGCAGTTTCTTGTTAGGGTCGATAATGAAGACTGAGCGCACTGTTACCGCTGCGTTGGCGTTGGGGTGGATCATGTCGTAAAGGTCAGAAACTTTACGATCTGCGTCTGCCAAAATCGGGTAGTTGAGGGTGGTGTTCTGAGTTTCCTCGATGTCTCCCACCCATCCTTTATGGGAGTTAACGTCATCAACGCTGAGGGCTATAGCTTTGACATTACGCTTGTCAAATTCTGGCTTCAGCTTGGCAACTTGCCCTAGTTCAGTCGTGCAAACAGGTGTAAAGTCTGCGGGGTGGGAGAACAGCACTACCCAGCTGTCGCCTGCCCAATCGAAAAAATTGATGTCGCCATGTGTGGAGGCTTGGGTAAAGTTCGGTACTGTATCACCTAGATGGAGAGCCATATGAGATTCCCTATGGTCAAAATATCTTATGTATTCTATCTTGCCACGACACATAAACTCCGGTTTGTCGATTGGGCTTTGGCTGTTGATTGGGGAAAAGTTGATTGGAAAAAACAACTAACACCTAACAACTAACACCTAACACCTAACAACTAACACCGACCAGACAATATTTGATTATATGCATGGATGGTTTGATTGGCGATCGCATCCCAACTGTAATGTTTCAATGCATATTCTTGGGCACGTAATCCCCGCCGCTGGCGTTCTAAAGGATTTTGTAAAGCTATGCAAAGTAAATCGGTGATTTCTGCTATATCTAATTGACTTACCCATCCCGATTCGCTCTCACTTACCTCTTGACAAATATGCACTTGGTCTGATATTATTACTGGTATCCCTGCTGCCATCGCCTCGGCTACGGCAATCCCAAAGTTTTCATAATACGACGGTAAGACGAATAAGTCAGCAGCTTGTAATAAAGTAGACTTTAACTCACCTGTGACAAAGCCAGTAATAGTAGTGTGCGATCGCAGTGGTGAATTCTGGATCTGAGATTTTATCTTTCCTTCATAATTTGGATCTTGGGGATTCGTCCCAGCCAAGACAAAGTGAAAATTTAACCCCAGACCTAAAAGCTTTTCTAACGCTGGAATCAGCAAATTCAACCCCTTTTTCGGGTCAATCCGCGACATAAATAGCACCAACGGTACATCCGACCGTATCCCCAACCGACTAATCACCAGCTTCCTTCCCACTCCCCCCACTCCCCCCACTCCCTTCGGGGGTATCACGCCCAAGGGAATCACCAAATCTCGTGTCGATACACCAAATCGTTCTGATATTTTCGCTTCCTGAGCACTGGTAAAGTGAATTGCGGCTGCACCAGCTAAATTTGGACGTTCCAAAATTGCGGCGTAAAGCTGTTTGAGTTGCCTTTTTTTGCGTAAATCAGCTGGATCAAGAGTTCCCAATGGACGCAAAATATAAGGTAGCTTTTGCCTACGACACACAGCCGCAGCGGCACTACTTATAGGGGAGAATAAAGCATGAATATGGGCTAAGTCAAACTCCTGAGCGTGACGATTTAACCACTTGAGCAAATCGAGAGAGAATTTATAGCGACGAAAGGGAGCACAACGGAAGTAAATTATTTGATAGCCGTCTTGTTCCACTGGGCAATTTAAAGGAACATCCAAGGGTTTTTGGTCTATATCGCCATTACTGTCGGTTGTGAGAACTGTTACTTCCACTCCTTGGCGTGCCAATGCGGGTGCTAGTCCTAGTACCATCTGACTAGGACCACCATAAATCAGGGAAATCGAGGGGACAATTTGCAGGATGCGCATTCAATTATAGTGAGGAGTGAGGAATTACTACACACCTTATAACGAAAGATACTGCATCGAACTCCGAAGAGTCACTTAAAATTTGCATGTTAGCGCACCCATGCCTTCAATATTTTCATTTATCCCTATTCAGCAATAGAACGCGATCGCCACGACTCCTCTAAGTCAATCGCCACAGACAAAACCTACTACAAGGCTTTGGAGATGACTTCAGCAAGTGAAATTCACATAGTCTGTGCAAAAGTTCTACTTATAAATGAGCAAGTACTTGCTTATAATATTTATTAGACTATATAAAAGTAGAGCGTTGTGATGAATCAGCATTTTGACTCCGGTACTTCAATGACTTTGGGTGAAGCAATTCAAAAATTGCGTACAGCAGAGTCTGAGGGCGACATGACAGGCAAAATGTCGGTAGAAATAACGCAAGCATTTGAGCTGCATGATGCGCTACACATCTTGTTCAATTGCAGCACTTCTATTCAGGACGAAATCGCCGTACATATATGGATGATGTTTGCTACAACAGCAAATATCAGTGAAATGCATCGTGCTGTTGCTGACCAAGAGCATCGCAATGTTTTGTCTGGTATTGGGCAACTCAAATTGATGAGACTCTGGTTTATCTCTATTCCACGCATCATCGGTATTATCTTCAAGAGCTTACGGATGAAAAAGAGACTATCTGTTAAGGAACTTCCCAAGCGAAAAGGACAGTCCATTGTCGAAATTCGTCAAGAACACGGCATCGTTTTGTGAACGCAAGAGCGTATAGCAAACCAAAAACCCTAAATCTGAATGTAATTCAATGCCTCGCAACAAAACTATTACCGATGAAGAAATTCTCGCTGTGGCGAGATCGCTCTTTCTCAAGGAAGGGGCGAAAGCTTCTACACGAACTCTCGCTAAAATGGCTGGTATTTCTGAGGCGGTCATTTTTCAGAGATTTAGCACAAAAGAAGATCTCTTCTTTGCCGCAATGGTACTCCCGAAGGCGCAACTTGAATCGATATTCAGTGTTCAGCCCGGTGAAAAACAAGTGACTACGAACCTTAAATTGGTAAGTTTGCAGATTGTTGCCTATTTCCGCGAGGTGATGCCAATTTTTCTATCACTCGTCAGCCATCCATCCTTCAACATGCAAACCTTTCTGGAACGTCACACCATGCCTGGAATGCAACTTGGCAATAAGCTAACAGAATATCTCAATGCTGAGGCAGAGTTAGGACGAATCCGCAAAAATAGTGCAGCGGCGGCAGCCGTCTTACTCTCACACTTGCACAACCTCGCGTTGTCGGAAAATATCGGTTCACATCAGCCCACTGACACAGATCGCGCCATTTCTAATGCGATCGAAGCATTATGGAGCGGGATGGCTCCATTGGTCGATGCGAACCCTACAGTTAATAGCGACTTGACGAGAGCGCACATAAAGTGAAAATTTTTCCACTTTAAAATCGGCGGTGCTGAATTGAGGTATGAATCCGGATGTAGAACTTTCGCGCTCTACGTCTCTACAATGATTTTCGTATTACATAAAATCATTTTCAATGCTCTTGCTTGAATAAAAAGTTGCTGCGCATTCTTTCTTTTTCATAAATAAATCGCGAAGCGCGGCAGTCTATTCGCAAGTACCCTCAATTACGAATTACGAATTAGTAATTATTCGGTCATGGGTAATTGTCCAGCCATCCTTTTGTAAAGCATGTTTAACGGTGTTGTGATAGATGTCTCGCCTCGACATGCCAATATCTTCGCTACTCTATCATCAACGTTAGTTGTAGACGTTTTTTTCGCCGTCAAAGCTTTCTTCAACGAGGTTTTTATGATAAGATTTTTACATAAGCTTGCTGTAGGCTGTTCGCTCCTACTCTTGTGGGGTGGGCATCCTGCCCGCCCGTTTCATGCAAGTTAAATGCACGACAGCTTAGCAAAAACGTACAAAAAATCTGACACATCTACAAGACGGGAGGAAATTTGCTGACCATACTAAAAAGTAAATCTTCCACCCGTATTATCTTGTATGGATTCACTCAATACTGTCACACACCCAATCATTTGTATGACTGCCACAGAGATTGCCCAACGCATCGCCAGAGGAGAAATCTCTGCCAGCGAGGCAGTCGAGGTGCATATCCAACGCATTGAAGAGGTAAATCCTCGTTTAAATGCTGTCGTTGTGCCGCTGTTTGACCAAGCACGCGTTGAGGCAAAAGCCGCCGATGCAAAACGTACCACCGGCGAAGCCATCGGAGCATTGCACGGTGTACCGATCACCATCAAAGATTCGTTTGATGTCGCTGGATGTATTACCGGGATGGGACTCACCGATACCACTCAACCAGCAGCACACAATGGGGTATTGGTGGAACGCTTGAAACAAGCTGGGGCAATTATTTTGGGCAAAACCAATGTTCCTCAGATGTTGAGCATGAACGAAACCGACAATCCGGTATACGGACGCACTAACAACCCTTGGAACCCCGATCGCGCTCCCGGTGGTAGTACGGGAGGGGAAGCCGCAATTATTGCTGTAGGTGGTTCGTGCCTGGGTTTGGGAAGCGATATCGGTGGTAGCGTGCGGATGCCTGCCCACGCCTGTGGAATCAACAGCCTCAAGCCTACGACTCGCAGGCTAACGCTTGTTGGTCATGTGCCATTTTTACCCGGGCAGCAAGTGATTATCGCCCAACCAGGACCAATGGCAAGGAGTGTTGCCGACCTTAGCCTTGCAATGCAAATTCTTGCTGCTCCCGGTTTGGAGGAATTTGATTCCAGCATTCCACCTGTACCCTGGCACGATCCAGCTACCGTAGAGGTGGAAAAATTGCGCATTGCTTTTTACACTGATGATGGTATAATTACGCCTGCGCCAGCTATTCGGAGAGCAGTGCGCGAAGCAGTAGCAGTTCTCGAAAAGCGTGGTGTCATCGTTGAGGAATGGATGCCGCCAAATTTACCACAAGGTGTACTGCTATACATGCAGCTAATAAGCGCGGATGGTTTCGCTACCCTGAAACAGCAGATGGGTAAGAGTAGATGGGATCAGCGGATTAAGCGCTATTATCAACTCGCCTCGACACCTAAAGCGGTATTGAATGCGATCGCCGCCATGAGCGAACTTGTCGGACAACATGAGGTTGCAAGTAACTTGCGTGCGGTGGGTGAAATCTCTGTGGCGGAGTATTGGCGGGTGATTGACGAACGCGATCGCTATTGTGCTGAATTCATCGCCGCAATGAGTTCCAATAAATACGACGCGATTATTTGTCCGTCAAATGCATTACCTGCCTTAACACATGGCAGTGGCTTTTTTATCAGTGATGATACCACATACACGAGTCTCTACAACCTATTGGGAATGCCAGCAGGCGTAGTTGCAGCCACGCAGGTACGTCCGGGCGAAGAAAGCGATCGACAGCCAGGTAACAGCCCGATTGAACGTACTGCCTATAAGATTGAACAAGGAAGTGTTGGGTTACCCATAGGCGTACAAGTAGCAGCACGTCACTGGCGTGAGGATGTAGTTTTAGCAGTGATGTTAATGTTGGAACAACATTTTAAATCTCAACCTGATTATCCTGCTTTTCCACCTTTTTAGGGATACTTGTAGACCATTCGTGACAGGTTAAGGTAATGGTGCGGTTGTAAATAAGTATTATTGCTTAAATATTTAGGGAAGCACATTCCTCAAACTAAGCTTTGAGGAATGTGATTGACACCATGCCAAAAAAGACGCATCGTAATCCAGACCGCATAATAGACCGAGTCCTAATAACGAAGCGCTCGCTGACCAACTAAAAGGGTGTCGCGAATGGGCTTGTCCCAACTGGTATGAGAAACACATTGCAACATACCACCATATTCAATAAACAAGCAAAGCCTCATTAACCCTCATATATAGTAATTTCTACTCCAGAAACGGTATACTTAATTTCGATAAATTGGCTCACGTCCACTAATTCTTTCATTGTGGAGTTCAGATATAACTTTCCAAATTGCCCTTTGTCTTGAGCCATCTTGGAAGCAACGTTCACAGGGTTACCAGCAATATCTTTGCCACCAAAAGGCAAATCGAAAACCAAAACGAGTCCAGCGTCAATGCCAATACGAGAGGCGACACCTTGTGCAGCTAGCTCTTGACGAAATGCTTGAGCGAAACTGAGGGCTGTTGTGGCTTCGTCAAAAACATAAATTCCTAGGGAACCGACTACCTTAATTTCTATACCCTTGCTTTGCTCTAGAAGGCGCAGACCCACATCTTTTAACCTAGCAGAAACAGACAGGTTAGTAAACATAGCAACATCATGCGCTTCAGCTTCTGTAGTTTCCCGGTCAATCAGGACAACCACTTTGTTGTCTAAGTACTTATCTGCCAACTCCTTGCCAAAGTTGGTGTCAGTCAGTCGGTTTTGATAAGCGACGAGATCAGCATAAAAAGTTTCGGAATAGGGAATAGGATATTTCATATCCCCTGGTTGCACATCAGATAAACTTGGTCCATCTGTCACCCGGAAAATATGACCAATCTTTGTTGATGCTTCGGTTTTTTGAACAATAGTAAAGTTGTGGTCGGATGGTAATAGCTCATAAATGCTTTCACTAATAACTATCTCACCACCTTCAGTCTCATTTTCAGCAATCTCTTCGATGAGATCAGCTTCTAATCCATACAAACCACCGTTAATGTCGTAAAACTCACCTAAGTGTGCGCCAAGACCAATTTTTATTTGGCAACGTTTACTGATTTCACGTTGGATTGTCAGCAGTGCGGACAACAGAGTTTCCGGACGAACTGATTCTGGATAAAACATTTGAGTATTGTCAGCAGCCCAAATACCGACTCCCTTTCCACCAATGGCGCTCCCAAAGCTGTAGACAATTTCTTTTGGCTGGTTAATGATTGCCAAAATTTCCAACAAGCCTTTTTGCTTAGTCAGCTTGGTTAGTCCAGCGGAGTCAGAAGATACGCTATAACCTTTGACTTTGTAAGACTGTAGTAACTGCAAGGCGACTTCTTGGGTTTGCTCGCTCTCCACCCACTGTCTAATGAGTCTCAGCGGCAAAGAACCAATGATGTCTTGGGTAATGTCAAATAGGGCTGGAGAGTATTGATTGATGTTAATTTTGTTAGTCATGTTTTCAGATCGACTTTAAATATCTACTTTTAGTCTAAAGTACAGTAGATTAAGTAAGCTCAAAAATTTCATTTTTGAGTGCTAATCAGGGTTGTTTGTCAGAGTTTTGGAGTTTTATTGATAACAATAATCGACCGAGCGGGAGGAGAGTTGTAGCGTGCCTCGCCTCCCGACCCAGCAGCTTTACGATCATTCTGAGAAAAATTTATTTCTATACTTGGATGTATTGACAAAATGCACTTACTTTTAACCAGTCACGGATGCTTGTAGACAAATTATACAAGTTCATTATCTATTATCTCTATTACAACAACAACAACGTATACAAGGTAATGCTTTTACGTTATTGA
>CAXTSI010000443.1:0-7605 GCA_964246695.1 uncultured bacterium | reverse complement strand
CAATCTGGTTCCCCCGCCCTGACAATCTGGTCAATTCAAGTTTTATAACCAAAAGAAGTCACTCTAACTTCGATTCAGATCCGTTCTTGACTAAGACTTTGACCTTGACAAGAACGCTGTCATTGACCACAACGTTGACCTTGACCTTGACTGTGTCTGAGACTTTAACTACAACGTTGACCTTGAACACAATCTCAACTCTGAACTCACCAGTTCCAACCCTACTACTGCAACAATCCTCAATACTGTTCGGTTCAGACTTTCCCCCAGTAACGCACCGAAAGTCTTAAAAAGAGGGAAAATAGCACAAGTTGGTGGGCACTGCCCACCCTACATGTTTATTCGCCAAGTGCCCAAAAGCCTCTGTAAAAAGAACCCGGTAGCTAACCGGGCAGAGGAGGTTTTAGGTTATGCTATGTCTTAGCAAGACCGCATCAATTCATCTACGATACTCATCCTTCAATTTGAGTAGTTGCCAAATTGCCAACAGATGAAGAAAGTGAAACAGGCTTTTGGTTGGTTTGGTTGTGTCCTAACTACTTTTGTATAATCACTGGAGTTCCTAACGATGCCCATTGGAATAGCCATTTAGCGTGATCGGGCGCGATATTGACGCAGCCGTGGCTAATTGGCGTGCCAAATTTTCGATGCCAGTATGCTCCGTGAATGGCATAGTTACCCTGGTAATACATTGCATATGGAACGTTAGGAACGTCATAGTCCTCCCCTTGCATCCGGGAAGACTTCTGCTTGGATTGAATGTTAAAAATACCAGTGAGAGTGGGGGTAGATTTTTTGCCTGAAGAAATAACAATTGCATAGACAGGTTTTCCACCTTCCCAAGCAGTTAACCGTTGCGTCGTCAGGTTAATTTGAATCCAGTGCTGATCTGATTGTTGCAGCGTCTTGACTGTTTCGACAATCCTCTGGTTTTTTGGTTCTGCCAAAACCTCACATTGATTACCACTAACCATGCTCAATGTCAATATAACAAGGAGAAATAGTTTCAAGGGACGTATCCAGTTAGGAGAAATCAGACTTTTCATGGCAGACCATTTAGCTTTGTCCTATAATTCCCATTTTATTGCTGCAACATTTCTGATTTAAGATTGCAACATTAATCAGCGTCTGCTCAATTTGTCAGGGATCGTATCCTTCTAGTACACAGGGCGCGGAAATAAAGCTACCATCAAAAAGAGCGCTAAAAGCTTATAATGTAAGCTTTTATAATTTTTAATTTTTAATTCCGCTCAGCGGTACTAGTCGCCCGGTTGCGTAAGTCCTAACTGTTGGATCAAGATTCTTGAGAGTTTCGCGATCGCCTCCCAATCTTCAGCTGCTACAAGTTTTTTAGGAAATAATTGACCACTCAAACCAACTGCCACTGCCCCGGCTTGTAAAAATTCCTTGGCATTGTCCAAGGTGACACCCCCTGTTGGAATCAAGGGAATATGCCCCAGTGGTCCTTGTAGACTTTTTATATAGTGAGATCCTCCCACTGCTTGCACAGGAAACACCTTCACACAACTTGCGCCACTAGTCCAAGCTGTGACTATTTCTGTGGGGGAGAGCGCTCCTGGTATAATTGGTACACCTGAAGCAACAGCTGCTTGAATCATCTCTAAGTCAACGTGAGGAGTGAAGAGAAATTGCGCCCCAGATTGTATCGCTTCTTGCATCTGCTGCAAATTGAATAGTGTACCAGTGCCAATAATGCAGTTCGGTAATTCAGCACGTAGTTGCGCGATTAATTCAGTGGCGCGATCGCTATCCCAGGTAATTTCAATTAACCGCATTCCCCCAAATGCTACAGCTAAAGCCATTTGGCGTCCCAACGATAATTCTTGAACGCGGATCACTGCGATCGCTCGATGTTGTTGTAACTGTAATAACCAAGGTTGACTAGACATTTTTATAAAAATTAAGCAAGGAATTTTATCCTTTCTAGGATACAGATAACTTGAATTTATTTAGTAAATTTTCTGCGTTAAAACCATCGGCAACAGGCAAGTTTTAATTCAACTTCATAATATTCAATCTTTAGGAATATATATTTGGACTTAGTTATTAGTCTACTTCCCAAAAATTCCGGAAAAATGGCTAATCTTTATAACTAAAATTAAGTCGCCAGCAGGATGAAAACAATAAAATCAATTTTTATACTAATTATAGATTTTCTTCAACTTTCGCTTGGTAACAGGTTTATGCCTCTTTACAAACTTGCAGACTTTGATCCAAATTACATACAAACATTTGGTGGTGACGACATTAAGACCTTAAGTCTCTACACAGAAGGGGGAGAGAAAGTAGGTCCAATCGCAGATGCTCTGGTCGATGTTGAGGGTCGTTTTCGTTATCTAGTTATAGACTCTAATTTCAATTCGGCTGGGAAAAAAATCTTACTACCCATTGGTCTTTCCCGTATTGATTATAATGCCAAGCGTGTCTATGTCGATGGACTCAGCAAGCAGCAAGTAGAACGTCTGCCTGAATACAAAGAGAGCATGACTGTTGATTACGATTATGAAGAGCAGGTACGCAAAGCTTATCGTCCTGCCTCTGCTAGCGATCTGAATTACAATCCCGACACATACGATTACCAACAAGAACCATCCCTTTACGGTTTAAACGATCGGAATCATCAAACCCTTAAATTGTATGAGGAAAGATTAATTGCTAGCAAAACCCGTGTCAAAACAGGGGAAGTAACAGTCGGCAAGCACATTGAAACGGAAACAGCACGGGTTGCAGTCCCAATTGAAAAAGAGCGAGTTGTCATCGAGCGAGTTACACCAACAGGATCGGACGCAGTAGTAGATTCAACCGAACTTAAGTTCCAAGAAGGGGAAGTAGCACGCATAGAAGTTTACGAAGAAACGCCTGAGATTCATAAAGAGGCTTTCGTGCGTGAGGAAGTCCGAGTCAAGAAAATCGTAGAACACGAGACTGTTGAAGCACAAGATACAATTCGCCGAGAAGAGTTAGATGTTAAAACTGAAGGAGATTTACCGATAAATCAAACCGGTACAAACCCTATTGACCGTGTTTAAGCATGTTCTCGTTCCCAGCCTCTGGCTGGGAATGCAGTCTTAGAGGCTCTGCCTCCACACTTTGCTTGCAATGAGGCAGCAGCCCCAACGAGTGCATTCCCATGCAGAGCATGGGAACGAGAAACGAGCGTTCTACAAGGGTTTCAAAGTTAAGTTGACACCAATGGCATCCTGTCCGCCCAGTTCCTAGGACGCAAGGATGCCTATCCCACAAGAAATAGTTGGATATTTTTTTACTTGGAAATCCCTTAATGTATTTTTTATCCAGAAAGACGTTAATTGAATAGATATCTTGCAAAAATGATAAATCTGTCATGTTAAGCCCAGCGAAACATCCCGCACAGATCTTCACTCAACGGACCTTGCCCGGTAACAATGAAATTGAGTTTTTTATAGAAGTGCAAGAAGTCTGGTATATAGCAGTCCGTGCAGGAGTTGTGAAAGTCCAGAAACCCGGTTTCGTAAAAGTTACCGGGTTTCTAAAGCATGGAATTTTCACTCTTGTAATAGGATTGCTATATTTGCAGAACTTCTATAATAATGCTTAGGCAATTTGGAATTTATTAAAAAATATCAACCGCATATAATCTCTTTATTAAAAAAACATTAAATAAACGAAAATGTATCAATTGTGAGAACTGTTTATTAATTTAATTCAGTCGTAAGGAAGATGATTTTTATTATATAATTTTTTAGCTTAGTCGTAAGCAGATGGCAAAAACCAGAGGGGAAAGATTATGGCTCTTTATAAAATTGGAGATTTTGACCCACATTACCGCGATACCTTTCAAGGTAATGACGTTAAGGGATTGGGTGTGTATGCAGATAGAAGCGATGAAAAAATCGGCACTGTCGGTGACGTATTAGTGGATGAAGAAGGGCATTTCCGCTACATGGTGGTTGACTTAGGCTTCTGGATTTTTGGTAAGAAAGTATTGTTACCAGTAGGTCGCTCTCGTGTCGATTATGGTGCTGGTCGCGTCTATGCTGTTGGGATGACAAGAGAGCAAGCCGAAAACCTACCTGAGTTCGACGAGAGCCAGACTCTTGACTACGACTACGAAGAGCGGGTACGTGGCGTATATCGCAGTCCTTTAGAAACATCAGCGCCTTTGGACACATCAGCTGGTCTAACTGGAGCTGGTTTAGGTGCAGCCGCAGCAGGTCTAGGTGCCGCATCCGCACCTGTTCTACCTACTGAACCTACGACCTATAAGCAGCCTACCACCGCTCCGGCTTACAACCGGGATAACTACGCTTACGAGCAAGAGCCTCATTTGTACGGGCTAAATGACCAAGATCATCAAACCCTCAGATTGTATGAAGAGCGCTTGATTGCTAGTAAAAAGCGTCAGAAAACAGGCGAAGTAACAATTGGCAAGCACGTTGAAACTGAGACTGCACGAGTTGCAGTTCCGGTAGAAAAAGAGCGAGTCGTTGTTGAACGCGTAACTCCACAGGACGCAGGTAGAGCTGTTGCTCCTGGCGAAGCTAACTTCCGTGAAGGCGAAGTTGCTCGCGTGGAAATCTACGAAGAAACTGCTGACGTTCGCAAAGAAGCCTTTGTTCGTGAAGAAGTCAGAGTCTCAAAAGTTGTAGATCAAGAAACCGTTCAGGCTCAAGAAACAATTCGCCGCGAAGAATTGGATGTAAATGCTCCAGGTCTACCTATTGAAGAACGCCCAAATCAAAATCCATGAGATTTTGATTAGTCAATAACTAAGAGCTAAGTAGGTCGAAAAAATAAATTATCATTGGTTCGTAGTTGCGCTTCAGCGCTAAAGCGCAACTACAAACCTTTTGACTCATTTTTAAAAAATTGAGATAGTTGGTATGATTCTCGCAGACCTACTTATTCAATAAACATTAGAATTCTTGCAAAAGTTTTTTTCTTAGCGACTTTGCGTCTCTGGGTGAGACAAAAAATTATTTATATAAAGAAATCTATTAAAGGAGTCAGAAGTCAAGAGATGACGTTTAAATATATATCGTTTTTTCTCTGATTAATAATTATACGACACATGTGCATGAACCATCTTGGCTGCTGACTACTTATTTATAAATTAAAAAACTAAATTATTACCGACGGATAAAAAAAATGGTTTCTTTAAACGCATATAATTTACAAAAAAACACCAGAATAAGTACCTTGCTAGAAAGTTTGCGTAAAAAAGTAAAAAAGTATGCTGTACTAGATAAGCAAGGTCAGATAATAGGTGAGGTGAAAGATCTAATTGTTGATGCTAATCGTCAACTAGGCTTCGTCATAAGTAAAACGGTAGAGCGAGAAAAAAACCGTTGCTTTGAATTAAGAAGCAATCTAGTCCAGAAAATTGATTCACAGAGTCATCGTATTTTTACAAACATAGATGGTTCCCAAATAGAGGAACTACCTGAATATATAGAAATAGACAATACAATTAGCGACATGCAAGAAAATTCAATCAATCAAGAAGCAAATATTGACAACATAACGTCAAGTGCCGCATTAGCAACAGATCGCAATAGGGAGATCCCTTCAGTTGTTCAGTCAGAAAATATTGACAACATAACGTCAAGTGCCGCATTAGCAACAGATCGCAATAGGGAGATCCCTTCAGTTGTTCAGTCAGAAAATATTGACAACATAACGTCAAGTGCCGCATTAGCAACAAATAACAATAGCGATATCCCTTCAGTCATTACAGAAAATATACAAACTGTAGAAGAAGAAATTATTCGTTTGCTAGGAGAAAGATTAGTCGTTGACCGTAGCAAGCGTAAAATCGGCGAGGTGATTGTTCGTAAAGAAATTGAAACCAGGATGATACAGGTTCCAGTTCGGCACGAAAGACTTATTGTAGAACAAGTTAGCCCAGAACGCAAACAGCTAGCAGAGATTGATTTAGGGTTAGCGGAAATTTCTGACATTAACTTGACAGAAGGAGAAAAAGTTGACTTTGCTAGTGTTGACAGCGGTTTAAGTGTGAGTGGTGAATTCAACTCACCTAAAATTGCTAGTTTACTTTTAAATGCGATCGCCCTAGAGCGAAATCACGGATGCAAGAAGGTAAGAGTGACAATTGTTGTGGAAGATGAGGAACGCCAGAAAACATACCAGGAGTGGTTTGAGCGCACTTCCACTGACCGAAACTCTTAGAGCGCAAGCCCCACAGCGGAGGACATGGGGTAGAGCCGCTAGGGACTTCAGTCCCCTTCAAAAAATTGTTTTTCTGCTACAATAAAACAAACTGGTCAATTGTTTCGACCCTACCCCCGGACTGGGGGAAAGTTACGCCCAAGAAGTTATCAATCCCTTGTGGGTTGAGTCGCCTCACCCGCCTACGGGAATCACCGCCATGTGTGGGAAACTCCGACAGTCGGATATGTGAGAGATATGGCTAAACCTCTTACAGAATCCCCTTGCCTTTAGGCGTGGGGAGTGTCAAAAACATACACATGAGTGAGAAGCTAAGTAGTAGGGTGGGCAATATTGCCTAGCCTACGCACTTCTCCTAGCTACTCCTGATGAGATTTCGACTGAAAATACCCTTCAAGAACCGACGAAAACGAGTTCACATCAAAATTAAGGATGGACACTTTCAGATCGTAGGCATGAATGCCTGGTATTCCTATTGGCGTGACCCCTACCATCTACTGCTGACGCTTCCTTGGACAGCATTTCTGGCGATTGTTGCTGTTTCTTATCTAGCAGTTAACGTTTTTTTCGCTCTACTTTACATGGCAGGAGGAGATTGTATTGCCAGCGCTAAACCTGGCTCTTTTTTAGATTTCTTCTTCTTCAGTGTTCAAACTTTAGCAACTATCGGCTACGGCACGATGTATCCGAAAACAATTTACGCCAATAGCATCGTCACAATTGAATCGATGATCGGTATAGTGCAAATTGCTGTTTTAACCGGACTAGCGTTCGCCCGTTTTTCTAAACCGACTGCGCGTGTAGTGTTTAGCCGTATTGCGGTGATTAAACCTTATGAGGGAGTCCCCACGTTTATCTTTCGTACCGCTAATCAGCGCCGCAACCAAATCATCGAGGCACAGATGCGGGTCTACCTGATGCGTGACGAAGTTACTGCTGAGGGACAGTCTATACGTCGAATCCACGACCTCCAATTGCTAAGAAACCAGTCACCTAGTTTTGTCTTAACCTGGGTAGCATTGCACCCAATTAATGAATCTAGTCCACTTAATGGGATGACAGCAGAGTCCTTGATTCAGACGAATACTACAATTGTTATCTCTATCAGTGGCATTGATGAAACAGTTGCACAGGTCGTTTATGCTCGCCATACCTATGCTGCTCATGAAATCTTGTGGAACCATCGGTTTGTGGATATTATTCACCAAACACCCGACGGACACCGATACATCGATTATAAGCACTTTCACGATGTTGTGTCTCTAGATTCCGTGTGACCCCACCCTTTTTGATAGCGACCCTGTAGAGACCGTACTGTACGGTCTCTACAACCTGTGGGGAAAAAGGGTATGACCGCCCTGCGGTTCGTCAAAAGTCAAAAGTCAAAAGTCAAAAAAATAAAAAAGGTACAGGTTC
>CAXTSI010000442.1:0-7606 GCA_964246695.1 uncultured bacterium | reverse complement strand
CTAACTACTAACTACTAACTACTAACTACTAACTACTAACTACTAACTACTAACTTGCTGTAGGATCAGCACCCACAGCCACAGTAATATGACACGTTGGCTTGCGAATCTGGTAAGCGCGACCTTGTGCTCTTGGCTGGAACCGTTTCAGTACGGGACCTTGATCGGCGTAAGCTTGCGTAATTTTCAAGTTTGTTCTATCTAGCCCAGCGTTATGCTCAGCATTAGCAGCAGCGCTTCTGAGAACTTTCAATACTGGATCGCAGGAGCGATAAGGCATAAATTCTAGGATGATTAGTGCTTCTCGGTAAGACCGTCCCCGAATTTGGTCGAGTACGCGACGTACTTTAAAGGGGGACATGCGTACAAATCGGGCGATCGCCTTCACTTCAGTAGTATCAGTAGCCATAATTTTCTCCAATGTTGTTAGTTGTTAGTTGTTAGTTGTTAGTGGGAATTAACTACTAACAACTATCTACTAACAACTAACTATCTACCTGCTTTTTTGTCACCCTTGGCGTGACCTCTATAAGTGCGTGTGGGAGAAAATTCCCCCAATTTGTGTCCCACCATTTGGTCTGATACAAAAACTGGGACATGCTGACGACCGTTGTAAACAGCGATCGTATGACCTACCATTAAAGGCAAAATTGTCGAAGCTCGCGACCAAGTTTTAATAACTTCTTTTCTGTTGCTGTCGTTAAGCTTTTCAATTTTCTTAAGGAGATGATCCGCAACGAAAGGACCTTTTTTTAAAGAACGACCCATAGTTTGTTGGTTGTTAGTTGTTAGTTGTTGGTTGTTAGTTGTTGGTTGTTAGTTGTTAGTTGTTAGTTGTTAGTTGTTGGTTGTTAGTTGTTAGTTGTTAGTTGACGAGCCTACTATCCACTAACTACTAACCACTAACAATTAACTCTTTATGATTCCCGTCCACCGCGACCGCGTTTAGAAGATTTGCGGCGACGACGCACAATCAGCTTGCTGCTGGGTTTTTTCCGCTTGCGGGTCTTGTAACCTAAGGTAGGTTTACCCCAGGGGGTTACGGGTCCGGGTCTACCAATTGGCGCCCTACCTTCACCACCACCATGGGGATGGTCTACTGGGTTCATCACACTACCTCTGACTGTGGGACGGCGACCTTTCCAGCGGTTTCGCCCTGCTTTACCTGCACTGAGGTTTCTGGCTTCAATGTTCCCTACTTGTCCAATGGTGGCGTAGCACTCGCGCCTGATCAAGCGAACTTCTCCGGAAGGCAATTTGAGAGAAACATAGTTACCTTCTTTTGCCACAACTTGAGCGCTAGCACCAGCAGCGCGAACGATTTGACCACCTTTACCGGGTTTCAGTTCCACATTGTGAACGCTCGTTCCCAAGGGAATGTTGGACAGGGGTAAAGCGTTACCATCCTCGAAGGGAGCATCAACACCAGCAATAATTGTTGTCCCGACTTTCAACCCATTGGGCTGGATGATGTAACGCTTCTCGCCGTCTTGGTATTCCACAAGAGCAATTCGCGCGTTGCGGTTGGGATCGTATTCAATCGCTAATACTTGGGCAGGAATATTACGCTTATCCCTTTTAAAGTCGATAATGCGGTAAAGGCGCTTGTGTCCGCCACCCCGATGGCGGACGCTAATACGCCCTTGATTATTCCGACCTTGTGCGCGATGTACATATGTAGTTAGGGATTTTTCAGGCTCAGTTTTTGTGATTTCCGCAAAGTCGGAGATTGTGACTTGGCGAGTACTGGGGGTGTAAGGGCGATAAGAACGGGTACCCATAGTTTTTGTTAGTTGTTAGTTGCTAATTGCTAATTGCTAATTGCTAATTGCTATTAGCCATTAGCTATTAGCTATTAACAATTAACTAATTACACGTCTGGGAATAGAACTTGTCTAATCTTCTCCACGTCGGATGCTGCCACTGTAACAATGGCTCGCTTGTATTGCGGCTTGAAACCAACAAATCTGCCAACGCGCCGCTTTTTGCGTGGTGGTAGTAGGGTATTTACCTTTACGACCTTGACATTAAATAAATTTTCAATTGCCGCTCTAATTTCTGGCTTGGTTGCCTTTGGAATCACTTCAAAAGTGTATTTATTTTGCTCCATTAGGATAGTCGCCTTTTCGGTAACAATTGGGCGACGTACTAAGTCGGCTAGGTCGCGGGGGTCAAAGCTAGGCACTGTAGACCTCCTGTATTCTTTCTATAGCTGATGCCGTTACCACAATTTTGTCAGCGTGTAGCAAATCATAAACATTTAGTTGGTCAGAAACAATTAGCTTTAAATTCTTTATATTGCGAGCTGACAAATAAACGTTTTCCGTGCGTTCCCGCAGAATTAACAGAGTATTGCTTTCAGGAGCAGATCCCCAACGGGCGATCGCCTCTACCAATTCTTTAGTTTTAGGACGGGATAACTGTTCGCCAAATTCCTCGACCACAATCAAATCATCAATGCGACCGAACAGCGCTGTCCGCAGTGCTAAACGCCGCTCTTTGCGGTTCATCTTCAGATCGTATTCTCTTGGCTTTGGTCCAAATATCACACCACCACCACGCCATAGGGGTGAACGAATAGATCCTGCACGCGCACGACCGGTACCTTTTTGACGCCAAGGTTTGCGACCACCACCTCTGACTTCGGAACGAGTTTTTGTACTAGCGGTTCCTTGGCGAGCATTGGTCATTTGTCTTACCAAAGCTCGATGCACAACATGGGATGCCGTTTCCGGTTTGGCAACTCGCAAATCGAACGTTTTTTGCCCGACTTCTTCTCCTTGCCAATTTTTTACTACACACTCAACCATTTTCGTTTGTTGTTAGTTGTTTGTTGTTAGTTGTTAGTTGTTAGTTGTTAGTTGTTGATTGTTAGTTGTTAGTTGTTGATTGTTAGTTGTTAGTTGTTGATTGTTAGTTGTCAAAAAATACCACTAACCACTAACTACTAACCACTAACTACTAACCACTAACTACTAACCACTAACCACTAACTATTAACTATTTACCAACTATGTTGGCAGGAATAATACTTATCAAGGCACCCGGTTTACCAGGAATAGCTCCTTTAATTAGCAATAAGTTGCGTTCCGGATCTACTCGCACTACAGTCAATTTGCGAATTGTCACACGGTAACCACCCAAACGTCCTGCCATCCGCTTACCTGGATAGACACGACCAGGAGTAGTACCAGCACCAATGGAACCTGGTGCTCTGTGGTTTTTGGAACCATGAGACATCGGTCCCCGACCAAAGTTGTTGCGTTTTTGGTTTCCAGCAAAACCGCGACCAATACTTTTACCAGCTACATCGACAATTTGACCTGCAGTAAAAATATCTGCTTTAATCTGTTGACCTAAAGCATAATCACTCTCGTTATCTATGTGATACTCCCGTAAGTGACGCACTGCTGGGGCAGATGACTTAGCAAGGTGACCTAGCAGTGGTCTGTTTAGCGCCTTTGGCTTGACTTCGCCATAGCCTACTTGAATGGCGGAGTAACCGTCGGTCTGTTTCGTTTTAACTTGTGTTACTGTGCATGGTCCCGCTTGAACGACAGTTACAGGAATGGCTACTCCTGCTTCGTCAAACACTTGGGTCATGCCCAGCTTGGTGCCGAGAATTCCTACAGACACAGTTACTGGCTCTCCTTTGTTAGTTGCTGATCTAAGAATCAGATTTGAGAGGACACGCCTTGTTGACCGCCGATGGGTGGGGCGACTTTCCTCTTTTTTTGAGCGAGTTCCGAAGTCTGAACAGCTTAGGTGAGGCAGTTCAAACTTCTTTGTTGTCTTCACCAAGTTCTACTGTTTGGTGAATCCGTTGATTTTTACCCACTTATTTACCAGAACAGCCAAAAGCGCCTTCTTCTTTGGAAGGGATAACTTCCGGATTTAATGCAAGGCTTTACTGCTTTGCGCTTTGTCCAGCAATGCTGTCATCCAAGCAATTGCTCTGGTACTTTTTAGTTTTACTAGGACTTAAGCGGCTTTCATCCGCCCAGTATCCATATAACTGAGATTTACGGCATGCTAAAAACCAACATGACACCTCAGTTGTCACTTCACTGACTACCTTAAACTATTATTCAAGGTTTTGCCTACTTTTTTCAAGAACTACAGGGGTGAATGCACTTTACGTCTTAAGCTGGACTGAGGTTTTTTCACCTAAGTCTTTCTAAGATCACCCCAAAATGTTTATAATCATCAGGTTTTGACGATCAAACTAGCTTTGAATTAAGGAGTCTCTGTCAATTTCAGGTCACAATCTAATAATATACCTTATGTATTGATATTTGTCTAGAATCTTTTTTAGATGTTTTTAGCTAGGCAGTCCCGATGAAAGAAATTTCACCACCAAGCAATGAAAATATTCTTTCCCCACTACGCCAGTCGCCGTGAGAGCGGGCTGACACTCGTGTCGGCGCTTACGCTCCCCTACTCCCTACTCCCCACTCCCTATTTTCAAGTCAGAGGTTATTATTTCCATTCCCATGCGCCATGCGCCATGCCCCATGCCCAATGACTAATATATAGAGATATCTAAGTGGGATAGGAAGAAAATCAATCTATGGCACTAATTACCACTGGCAACGGTTTAATCCGCGATTTGGAAAAATTTGGCGCTCTTGGTGTTTATGTACCTCTGGAAGGAGGTTTTGAAGGTCGGTATAGACGCCGACTACGTGCAGCAGGCTATATCAGCCTCCACATGACTGCAAGAGGACTGGGAGACGTAGCTGCCTATCTTACAGGAATTCATGGAGTCAGACCTCCTCACCTTGGTAAAAAAAGTACTGGTAGCGGTGCGGCAGTAGGTTATACATACTATCTACCACCGATCGTCAATTATCAGCTAGAACAGCTACCACCAAAGTCAAAGGGGTTGCTGTTGTGGATTATCGAAGGGCATATCCTTTCCGATCAGGAAGTTGAGTTTTTAGCGGATTTGCCTAAGCTAGAACCACGAGTAAAAGTGGTAATTGAGAGGGGTGGCGATCGCGCCTTCCGCTGGACACCTTTACAACAAACCCTGCTAGCTAGCTAAAAAAGTGAGGAGTTAGGAGTTAGGAATAATAACTCATAACTCCTCATTCCTCACTCCTAACTCTTTCAGCATTTCTATATTGCTGATCCGAAAGCCACAAGATACAAATAACCGCCGCGCCGCTTCATTAACAGCAGTCGTATCGAGGCGAATCTGCTTGATTCCCAGATGATGAAAGTGTTCAATAGTCAGCATCACCATCTGCCGTGCAATTCCTGATTGACGATATTCCTGCTCTACCCAAAGATCGTGAATAAAAGCGAATTCCTGTAAACGGTAAATTGGTATTTCTCCCTCAACTGTTGCTACCAAAAACGCCACAAGTCGCTCTTCATCAGCAGCCACCAGAAACACATTGCGTTCGTCAGTCGCCACCCGCTTCAACCATCGTTCATAACGCTGTTCCGGATGGGGGAGAAAACCATATTTAGCAGAGTCCCAAGATTCGTGCAAGGCACAAATCTTAGCAACCATCGGTAGGACTGCGGGTACGTCAGCTGGTGTGGCAGGGCGAATAAGCATAACAATGACAAATAACTAAAAGAAGAAGTTGCAGCCAATGACAGTGAAGAATCGGCATACTTAAAGAGGGAGAGTTCAAACCACTCACTCCCAAACAAGCGTAAAGTTGAAAAAGCGACTATGAGACGTAAATCTAACGATAGACCAGATACTACTTCTAAACCCCCTTCTAAATCTCCTGCTTTTCAAGGCTCTATATTTAATTTCACCACCATAGCAATTTTGGCGGGAGTGCTTGTTTTGGGAATTGGAATTGGTATTGCTTTTAGCTCTACAGCCACGTTTACACCGTCAAATGTGGCTTCCCGTGAATACATTGACACCAAAGCACCGAACCCTGAAATTTGCGTACAGTATGGAGCCAGCGCTGTAGTGATGGACGCCAGACTGTTTGTGACTTTCAACCCCTTCAATGTCTACGTTGCTCAGCCCAATATGCGTCCTGGATGTGTCTTACGTCAGAATAACTGGGCAATTTTAGAGCAACGAAAGCTCTTGACATCGGAACAGGAAAGAGAATGTAAGAACCGCCTCAACACCTTTGGCTATACGGGTGATTTGAACGGTGACAAACCTGATATTAGATGTATTTACCAGAACGAGGCAGCTCAAAACTTCTTTGTCAATCAACCAGGATCAGTCGGTCAGCCGCAGGGAACGGACAGGTTTTAAGGTTGTTGGTTGTTAGTTGTTAGTTGTTAGTTGTTGGTTGTGCTACTAACTACTAACTACTAACCACTAACCACTAACTACTAACCACTAACTACTAACTACCGTGTGGAATGAGGAAAGGGTTGACCAAAGTTAATCACATTGGAATTGGGAGGACTGGGTGGAGAGTTGGGGACAGTTGGAACTGGAAAATTTGGCGTAGACACAGTAGGGACACTCTGAGGATTTGCAGGCTGACTTGGGAAACTAGCTGGGGGAAGAAGAGAACTAGGTAATTGAGAGGGGTTCTTAGAAGAGAGGGGCGGTACACTGACTAAGGGTAGTTGTTGGTTTGTAGTTGTTGGGGGTAGGGTTGTTAATGGAGGCAGTACATTAAAAGCTGGTTGTGGGGAGTTAGAAGTACCCGTACTCGAAGGTTGGTTGTTGAGTGGTTGTAGGGAGTTAGAAGTACCCGTACTCGAAGGTTGGTTGTTGAGTGGTTGTAGGGAGTTAGAAGTACCCGTACTCGAAGGTTGGTTGTTGAGTGGTTGTAGGGAGTTAGAAGTACCCCTACTCAAAGGTTGGCTGTTGAGTGGTTGTAGGGAGTTATGAGTACCCGTACTCAAAGGTTGGTTACTTAAAGGCTTTGGCGCAATAGTTGTTGGTGATAAATAACTGGGTCTAGGTGGAAGGTTTCCCAATGGTAAAGATCTGCGCTCCCCAGCAATAAAAGGACGTAATACCCAACGAGTGGGATTGCGTGAAGAAACAGACTGTAGTTGTACCTGTTTTGGATTTACAAAAGTTCCAGGTGCTAAATCCATAACAATGCGAGTGACATCGGTTTTTAATTGGGAAATGCGAATGCGTTGAATTACTCCTGAGTAATTTTGGTTGGTAGGAACATAGCCCAACTTGGTATTCGGCAAATCTACGACAATGCGAGGGGGTTGGGCGAGGTAGAAGTAGCGGGGTTTAGAGGCTGTTGAGAGGGTAAATTCTAGTTGTGAAGCCTTTTGGGAAAAGCGCCAATCCTTTAGCATTGTCATTGACTTGGTAGGACTGCTAACAGTTTCGAGTCTTTGTGTAGCTGCTAAGCGGTGTAAATTCTTTTTTGGTATGACTGTTTTGGCAGCACTACTCACCGTTTCCAGGGCAATTATTGCACACAAGCCAAACAAGGTCATTCCAAACAATTGCTTGATATACAGGAAAAATAGCCTATTTCTAAATCGCTTGTTCATACTTATCACTCCTAATTTTTATCTTTTGGCAATTAGCCATATTTACGTAACTTGCACGGGTTTATAGTTAGGGCTGGTAATGGGGAATGGGGAATGGGGAACTCGGGGCCCCCACGAAGTGGGGATTAGGGGCATGGGGAAT
>CAXTSI010000441.1:0-7655 GCA_964246695.1 uncultured bacterium | reverse complement strand
CCCCTCATCTCCCTCATCTCCCTCATCTCCCTCATCTCCCCCCACTCCCTCATCTCCTCTCTTGGCGGTTCAATTCTATACAACTCTTCCACCATGCCCGATGACACTTCCCTAGCAGGTGCATCAAATAAAATGCGTCCTTGTTGCAAACCAATGATGCGCTGGAAGTGACTACGGGTATACTCAAAAGCATGAAGACTGGCGATCAGTGTTTTCCCGGTTTCCTGACTCAACTGACATAACAAATTCATAATTTCGCGACTGCGTTCCGGGTCGAGGCTAGAGATGGGTTCATCGGCGAGGATGGCGGCGGGGTCTTGCACTAACACACGGGCGATCGCCACCCGTTGTTGCTGTCCACCAGATAGGCGATCGGTACGTTCATACAGCTTTTCCGGAATTCCCACCTGCACCAAGGCTTTGGCAGCTGTTTCCACCTCTAAGGGATAAAGTAGTGAAACAGCTGCTTTGAGAAATGACCAACGTCCTAAATGCCCAGCGTTAACATTATGAATAACTCGCAGGTTATCTACTAGATGAAATTGCTGGTAAATTGTCCCAACGTGTCGCTGCACTTGCCGCATTTGTTGGGGACGTAGACGCGCCAAGTTGCGATCGAGTACCCACACTTCCCCTTGTGTCGGTTGTAGTGTCCCGTTAAGTAAGCTAATCAGGGTACTTTTTCCTGCACCGCTAGAACCAACGAGGGCTACACGTTCACCGGGGTATATTTGCAAGTTGATGTCGGTGAGAGACTGGAAGTTACCAAATTGTTTGGTGACGTTTTTGAGTTCAAAAATTGGTGCAGGTGGGTTCATAGATTATGGCAACGGATTCGGCAACGGATGATATAACGGATGTAACGGATGAGTTAAAGGCGGGACTAACAGATAAAGCATCCGCACTCGTCCGCTACCTCATCCGCTGCCGTTATTTTATTTTCCCAATTTCCCGTCCAATTTTTTCAATTTGGGTGTAGTTTTCATTCTTGGTTGGAATGAATTTTCCTGCTTGGAAGAGGTCGAGAATTTCTTTTTGTTCTGGTACTTTGGGGTCTAATTTCAAAAAGGCATCCTGTGCTTTTTTGACAAAATCTTCGCCGTAGCGCTGTTTGACTTGAGGGTTAATTACCCAATGGTAGTCGTAGTAGGCTCTTGTGCGCCAGATAACTTCTACTTTGTTCAAGTCTAGTTCTTTAGCTGCGAGGCGCTGCAACCAAACTTTTTCGTTGACAGCACCCACTTCATAGGTTCCTGCTTCTACGAGTTTGATAGTTTTGTCATGGTCGCCGGAAAAGCCGACTTGACCTTTAAAATCTGTTAATTGTAAGCCAGCTTGTTGCAAAAAATATTGTGGCATCAAACGCCCCGATGTGGAAGACTCGCTACCAAAGGTAAGGGTACGCCCTTTGAGTTGTTTGAGGTCGGCGATGTCTTTGAATGGTTTTAGACCACTTTTCTTGTTGGCGATGAACAGGCTGTGGAATTTTTCATCTCCATCACGTTGGGCGATCGCTTCCGCACCCGGTACTTGTAACCTTGCCTGAACGCCAGTCAATCCCCCAAACCAGACTAAGTCTAAATCTCCGACTTTAAATGCCGTCACCGCTGCGGTATAATCGGTAACGGGTTTGTATTGCACGGGGACGCGGAGTTCTTTCTGCAAATATGCCGCTAGTTTGGTGTACTGGCGCTGCAACTTCTCTGGATCTTGGTCGGGAATTGCTCCTGTTACTAAGGGTTTTACCTCTAGTGCGCCCGTTGTCTTGGAAGTCCCAGAAATGTTGGGTGAACAAGCCGTCAATGGCAGCAACAGCAGCAACAACCCTGACAGGGAAAATTTTTTCATTATTTTAATCTTAACAGTATTGCTTTTCTGTCCAGATCGGGATTTTACAGCCTCATCTCCTTACATCCAACCGGAACTACAGCAATTGTGTAAAGGAATCCAGGCGTTCCCAACTGTAATTGACAGTTTTTATATCAGTTTGTATAGTCAAACTTTCATGTTTATGAGCTAGGAAGCTGTTTATGTCTGCATCATAGGATTTTTTATTATCATTTGACAATTGATAAGATTATGGACTATAACACAAAAGAAATGTACTTGAGCAGATGTACGGGGAATTTATCACTTTTGGCAGATAGCAATGAATTATCAGCAACCCACTATGGCAGAAATGCCATAATTCATATTTTTCTACACTTGTAATGCAATTAACAATTTAAAGGTGTGTAGGAGATATGTAGGGATAATTATAATCCTTACAAATAAAGGTGAAAAAAGATATCACCAAGGATAAATAGGGTGAATAATATGTATTCCGAGTACCAAAATCTAGTAACAAAAACGAATTTTAATCATCACACTAAAACCGAAGTCCAACCAGATAGTGGACTGACATCTGATTTAGTAATTTCTTTGCTTCCCATTAGCTTTATCATTGGTTGGGCAGGTTTGTTTCTGATGCTGTCCAAGATGAGGAGGGTTGCACTAGATAAGATTATTGTTAATACAAATCCCTTACATAAAGTTCGCTGTAGAAACTGTCAGTTCTTTTCAAACGATCGTTATCTGAAGTGTGCTGTACAACCTTCAATTGTTTTGACTAAAAAAGCGGAGAATTGCCCTGACTATTTTCCCAGTAATGGTAAATCTCACAAGTGAACATCCTTAAAGATTACCCCAACCCCCCTTTTTTAGGAAGGTTGGGGGGATCTTAACTAGGTTTGGACGTATCAACTCCTCACTGAAAACTGGCAGCAAGGTATGATATCATTTTCGGGCTTATTACTTGTAATAAAGAACCTCTCCCCCAACCCCTCCCCTAATAGGGGAGGGGAGACTTTGACGCTAGTCTTAGGCGGGTTGAAGGTAAGACCTAAATGATAAGTCATTTACCGAACATGATATGATGGGCAGTTGCTCATAGTACATAAACTATTTAGATATTTACCTACCGTTGTCCCTTGCGTACCATCTTCAGTCCATACAGGTACAATTCAGTAACAGCATAGACACGAGGGGGAGGATCTTGAGGACGGGAACGTTCTGTGAAAATACCAGCATCGACCATATCCTTGATGCGAAAAGCTAATTCGCTATCCGTCACATTCCATATTTCAGCTAACCTATTAGCATCAATAGGAGAACGCTCACCTTGTAATCTATTGAGATATTCTTCCAGTTCAGGGTATTCGTTACGTACCTCATCCACCCGTTGCTCAGAAACATATGGAAAAGCATCAATTAATGCCTTGGGACGCAGGATGATCTCAGGGCTGTATTCTGTAGAGAAATCTTTCTCAACTTTGACTGCCTCTTTTAAAAGTAATATCAAGCTGCGCGGGAAACAGTTTTTTTGACCGTCAGCAATACGGGTACGAACCCAGTTATAAGTGTAAGCTTTTTTTGTCCGACCCATCCTTTCACCCCACAAAGGATACAGGCTTCTACGCAATTGCTCCAGTTCAATAGTATTGAGTCGGGCGACTGTCACCCCCAACTGCCGTTCTAAAGATCTGCTTAAGGCATGAGAACTGTTTAGCGCTTGGCGTAACACAAGTCTCCAGAGGTCAGCCTCCTCCCAGCGTAGTGGCACAAACCGTCCGATATAATGTCCTTTATTGGTAAAGTTGATCTGCTCCCAAATATCTTCTCGTAAAAATATTTTGGGCACAATACGTTTCAGACTTGTCCCGCTTTCCAACCACCAAGCAAGCAACGCCTCCAGTGCCCGTCTTCGACGAGCATAATCTTGTTGACCAGAGCCAAAACCAGCATCTAGCTCATCGTAAAGCAGCCATACGCGCATGTTATTCGCTTGCAACCATCTGTCAATAGCACGTAGTTCATCAATAGCTTGCGGACCTGCTTGTGGAGATTGAGTACGCTCTACCAACCACGAAACAATTGAAGCATGTGTTGGGTGATCTTGGGCGCTCAACGCTACTAATTGCTCATCTAAATTATCAAGCGATCGCAACTCTGGCTGAGCATGGCAAAGTTGTAATAGTGCATAATTTAGCCAGAAAGTAGCCCAGCTATCCTCACCTATCTGTTGTTCATAGCTAGCCAAATCTCTACTTTCTAGGATTGGTCCTAAAAGTCTCGGCTCACCATGTCCGGGAATAAAATACACGTTACTTAAATCCACATCAGACTGAGCCAAATCTTTAGCTTGTTCAGGCTGCTCTACAAATAGCCTGAACAACAAGCTTTTACCAGTTCCCTTAGCTCCCCTAATTAGCCAAGTTCGATTGTTGAGAAATTGCGGAAAATCCTCAGTACGTTGGAATATATTTGGGATATCGTCGGCTTTTAAATCCTGTGCCCTTGCCGCCTCAAAACTTAACTGATGTAAAATTGTTTTAGGGTTTTCGCCAATTGTAGCTGCTACGTTAGATTTAATATCTGGCAAGCTAGCATCGATCGCATCAGCAACTGGCAGATAATCGTTCAGCAAACTTTGGGGAACATCATTAACAAGACTGGACAAAGTTGTAATGTTCGGATTATAGAAGACTTCATAATAAAGTTCACTTACGGTTGTTCCACTAGGCAAATCCCAGTTTTCCTCGATCCACTTCTCGACTCTGGTTATCCAACTTTGGCGCTGCTCAGCTGCAACTGGCGGCATAGGTGTGAGCAAAAAGCGAAGATCGGGCTTTCCCTGATAATCGCGTTGTTTAGCAACAGCCTGTACAACCCAACGTAGCCCTTCAAAGCTTTGGTCATTGGGTGAAAAGCAAATCATGGCAGTATCGGCTAGATCGAACAATGCAATTGCATTTGTATCATTAAAACCTGGACGTGCATCAATCAAAATCACATCTGGATTTAGCTGCTTTTTGATATCTTCCATCAATTGGCTAATCGGATTGATTGCGCCTTTATAAAAATGTTGCAAAGCTCGCCGATCAAGCTCAGCCAACCGATGAATATAATTTTCGTTATATTCTCCCACTGGCACTAAAAAAAGTTCGCCACGAGTGGGTAAATTTACTTGACAAATACAGTTTTCAATGCAAGGAATATTTTGCTCGGGATTTAGATAGCGTTGGTATAGGTAATCAACTACACCATATTGTTCTCTATTGAAGTTTTCCGCATCCGACCGAAACAATATTGAAATTCCAGGAGCTTCGAGGTCGAAATCTACCATCACCACCCGACGATTACGAGTTGCTAGTATACCTGCTACCAACCCTAAAGCAGTAGAGCGACCTACACCTCCCTTGAAAGAGTAAAAAGTCACAACTAACGGACGCTTAGGACTGTCTTCATCAACTTGAACTGGATGGTCAGGTTCAGGAGCCATTAAAATATCTGACCAAAGAGGTAGCTGTATATGTTCAGGAGCCTGTTCATCGGCTTCTTGTGGGGTCAACAAATCATAGCCTGCAATTGGATATTGACCAAGATTAATATCGATACCTTCTAGAAGCCGATCAATCTTTTTTTCACGCTCATCAATCGGATTCCCCTCAAACAAACTCGTAATGACTCGAATTTCTAGCCATCCCAATGTGGTACGCTTGACCTTAACCAACACCAATGGGTCTTCAGCCTGTAACTCATGGATGAGATGCTCCTCAATATGTTGAGGTAATACCGTTGTATTGATCATGACGCCTCACCTTGTTTAGCCAATATGAATTGGTGCAATATTCGCACTGCTTCTATAAAGCGTTTACTCTCCTCTTCCTTTCCCAAGCTTTCTGAGTAACGTAATTCATCGTTGCGCCATAAAAATGAAACCGTATTCCATGCATCTCTATAAATATTAGTGCGGTCTAATGCAATAGTACGTTGTAGTGTCGGCAGATCCCTCAGTAACTTTACCAGACTATGCAACTCTGAGGCTTGCAGTCCTTTCTTGAAAATTCGAGTATCCTTGAAATTATTTTTTCCCTCCTCGTAACTGATATCTTGCACCAGCATCAAAAACCGGGTTTCTTGCAAATATTCAAGGCTGAGACCCTTTATTTGTGGTTGAGAAACCCGGTTTTTTGGGTCTTATTGAGAATGGTGCAAGATCTGAGGTAACAAATAAGGGATTTTAGAGAGCATTCAATGGCATAGCCGCCAAGATAAATAGAACCTGCCCAACGCTTACAGCTATGCAGGGCTTGCGCATCTTCAAACCGACGGCGAGAAGCACCTAGTTGGCAACGTTTATCGTAAGTATCTGCCAAGTGATATACCTCTAGAATGATTTTTACATTAAAGCAAATTTCATCGTAGGGGCGCGGTTTCCGCGCCCTTACAATGTGGTCAATTCAATTGAAAACTGCTATCTATAAACATGGTTTGCTAGTTTTTGACCATTGCTTCTGGATTGCTAACACGTAATTTCTCCGCCATTCATCCAGCAACTCAATGCTAGGGTGGAGGTATGTCTAAATCTTTGCAAATCTTGACAGCTAAAATATCTACAATCTCAGTATGTCTGGGAATTGCTGATGTTCTACTGTTTGATGGATTGTAGTAAATTGTATGCCTTCCACCCTCCCGAAGAAATAGGCAACCATTCTCTTCTAAATAACGAATTAATTCACGTCTTTTCACTATATATTGACTGTAACTTGTTCACGGATAACTTCTTTCCCTAAGAGTCGTTGCTCTGCGAGTTCCCGGTTTGATATTAAGATTAGCGCGATCGCTTCCCGCAGACTAACTCTCGCTTCTTCTAGCGTTTTTTCCTGTACATTGGCACCAGGTAACTCTTGAACGTAGCCAATATACCAGTCATCGACCTTCTCAAATATTCCAGTAAAGGTGTTTTCCATTGCCGGATACCTTGCAAATAAAGTTGATATTTCCCAGTTGAGGGTTAGGAACTGTAAAGAAGAACAATTCATTGAACTTGATTAAAAGAATTCAGCAGTAGCAAAATTATAAAGGAAGATAACGTATTTGCCCTTCCCATTCGCCATCAAGACTACATTCTGCTAACAATAAAATATCTTCAATGACGCGACCAATTGGAACGTCAAGGCTAACTTCAAAAACTCCAGGCATAGACAACCCTGCCTCAATACGTTCATAAGCATATTGTGTAATTGTAGCTACATCATGTGTAAGCAACACACGTCCTTCTTGTGCTGCCCACTCTAGTACGGTAGGGTCATCAGCACTAATCAAACCTACATCTTGAATCCTAACAATATCCAATTCTGGCTGACGGCGCAATAAGCCGCGCACAATATTATTGTTAAAGTTTTCGTCAGCAACAAATCGCAACATTATTCACTATTGCATCCGACGAGACAGCAGGCGATCGCGAACCCCTTGAGGGTCAAACTTAGCCTCATTTAATTTACGGATCTCACTTGCACGTTGTTGTCTTTCCTGTAAATATTCCTCAACATCCTGTTGATTTCGTAAATAGAAGCTGATAACATAATACACGTCGGCTAGCTGCAAAGACGGATATTGATACACGATTTCTTCAGCAGTCGCCCCTTGATTGAAAGCCACAACGAGTGTATCTAGTGTTACCCGTGTCCCGCCTATTGTCACTACGCCATCAGCATTGACTTGCAAGGGAATGGGTTCGGTTATAATTGAAAGACTCATAGCATTCACCTCCATTGTGTCTATTGTAGGTTCAACTCTCAAGAAAGATGGGGAGTGGGGAGTAGGGAATGGGG
>CAXTSI010000440.1:0-7695 GCA_964246695.1 uncultured bacterium | reverse complement strand
GTAAGCAGTCCCCAGATTATTTTGCGTCATCGCCCAATCTTGGGGGAAAGCGTCGCGGGTGAATATAGTTAACGCTATTTCGTAGCCAGCAATAGCAATTTCCATGTTGCTGGCTTTATCACCTAAAGGGAATTGCTGAATTAGATTGCTAAAATTGACAATATCTGATGCGATGGATGGCGCTACATCTGTCTCTACTTCCGCCAGCTTATCTGTTGCCCAATGCCGCAAGACTTCTGCTAGGCTATAGTTGAGTTTTTCTATGTTTGCTTCCAGTAACGGGTAAACTACCTGCGTGTCACCTTTACTTTCTGCCGTTGCATGCAGTACTTGGAGTAGGAATTGTAGATCGGCTTGTGAATCCACTCCTGAACCCTCGCCGTTAGTGGGTAGGGGAGAGTTATTCCGCGTTTGTGCTTGTAAAGAGGGAGTTTGGGGGTGATGGTTCTTTAAATTCAGCGCTTCCCTAAGTTGATTTGCCAAATTTCTCAACCAATTTGCTACATTCATGGGTAAGCGAAGCCAAATAAAACCTATTCTGAATCTACAGTAGCATTGCCTAAGATTTCGGAAAAATGCCGCTGAAGCGCAACTACGAAATAAGATTCATTAATATCAGGACTTACGCAAAAATTGCCAGAAAGCTTAATTTATCGAACCGCCAAGACAAGGCAGTGCGTTGGTGAGGCAGCCCTGCCCTCGTCTTTGCGTCTTTGCGTCTTTGCGTGAGACAAAAAAATGTCTATTTACCCTAATTGCTGTAAATGTGGGTTTTAAATCCACAGATGTAAGACAATTACGAATTTTTAATGGTCATCAATGCTTACAAAACAACTTGGCTTTTTACCCATTATTCTTTTTGTAGCTGTGGGTATATATGAGCGCACCTATTCCATTATTCTTATACTACCACAAAAACCTGTTTTTTTGTCAAGAAAAACAGAGATGTGCGATCGCTTCTCTCAAATTAAAAATTAAACGGAACGCGCATCTAGGGGAACCTAAATCAACGATGCTGCTTATGAATGTTTTCCATGTTTAAAAACAGGGTCAGCCCCTTCGGGGAAGTCAAAAGTCAAAAGTCAAAAGTCAAAAGTAAGAACCCCATAAATAAATTTAGGGGCCTAATTGAGGACGTAGTATTTCTCGCACTACGTGTCTCGATCGGACATTTTTTTCGTTTTCCATAAATAAATTTAGGGGCTTGCAGGTCGCTTTGCTCCAAGTCAAAAGTCAAAAATCAAAAGTCAAAAGTAATTAATTCTTAATTTTGACTTATTACCTTAGCTTTTGACTTTCCCCGAAGGGGGCGGGGGCTTGTACCTTTGATTTGCTTCGGTCACCTGTTCCCAACTTCCTTCATTCAAAATCCTGAGCGGAAATTTTGAATGAGCGAATGAGCGAATTCAAAAAATGGTCAATAATGAGTATAATGCATTACTTTAGCTAAGTAATACATAGAGATATTCCCAGTAGGCGACAACCTTGGCATACGACAACACTTGCAAATATCTGGCAGAAAACTACCCCACCGAGTTCGCCAGATGGTTACTCGAATCTAATACAAAAGATGTAAAGTTACTCAAAACTGAACTCAGCACCGAACCGATTCGAGCTGATTCAGTTACGTTCTTGCAACTGTCCAACCAAATCCTGCACTTAGAGTTTCAAACCCAACCGAAATCCACCCCGCCGTTGGACTTCCGCATGCTTGATTACTACACTCGGTTGAAACGGCAATACTGGTGTGACATCAAGCAAGTAGTGATTTTCTTACAAGAAACCTCATCAGAAATTGCTTTTCAAACTGAGTATGTAGATACTGATACCAGACATAAATATCGTGTCATCCGTCTTTGGGAAGAAGACCCAACTCCACTGCTAGCTAATCCTGCTCTCTTACCACTAGCAACCTTGGCTAGAACTGACTCACCCAACGCTTTACTACAACAAGTCGCTGTAGCTGTGGATATGATTGAGATAACGGAACGACAGAATATCTCAGCTTGTACACAGATTTTAGCTGGTTTGCGCTTTCAGAAAGATTTGATTCGACAACTGTTTAGGGAGGAGATTATGCTTGAATCTGTAATCTATCAAGATATCCTTCAAAAAGGAGAACAACGCGGAGAGCAAAAAGGAGAGGCGGGATTGATTATCCGTCAGCTTAACCATCGCCTGGGTAATGTTGAGCCTGAAATAGAACAGCGGATTCGCGGATTATCTATTCCTCAGTTGGATAGTTTAGGTGAGGCGTTGTTAGATTTTTCTGCCCAAACCGATTTAGCTGACTATTTAACGAATATCACTTCTTAAGCAACGGAACGACAGAATATCTCAGCTTGCACACAGGTAAAAGCTTGTTTGCGCTTTGAAAAAGATTTGATTAGACAACTGTTTAGAGAGGAAATTATGCTTGAATCTGTAATCTATCAAGATATTTTGCTGAAGGGAGAGCAACGAGGGTTGCTTAAAGGAGAGGTGGCGGTCATACTGCGACTTCTGAACCGTCGGTTTGGTGCTATTCAACCTGAGATAGAACAGCAAATTCGCGCTTTATCGATCGCGCAACTGGATCAGTTAACTGAGACGCTGTTGGATTTCAACAGCCAAAACGATTTAGTTAATTACTTGGTGAGTCTTTCCCCACCTCAGCCCAAACGATGAGATTCAGGACTTACGCACGTTTCTTCGATGAACTCTAGTTTTTTGACCAAAGATTTGGCGTTGCTGATTGACACTATGAAAATAGAAGCGCAAAGACGAGGGCAGCGCGCCGACACGAGTGTTTCCCGACCTAGGCGACTGCCCGTCGCAAAGGCGCAAAAAAAACTTGGCGTCTTTGCGGGGCAGTTGCTTCAAGCCGGGGAACCCGTCCAACGCACTGCCTTGTCTTTGCGTGAGGCTAAAAAATAATTCATAGGTTATCAATTTTGTGGGAAAAAGTTAACTAATTACCCATTACTTTCTTTGCGGCTATGAGTATATATAAGCGCACCTATTCCATTATATTTACAATACCACAAAAACCTGTTTTTTTGTCAAGAAAAACACAGAGGTGCGATCGCCTCGTCAATCGCTTCGCTCAAATTAAAAATTAAAAATAAAAGGATGCTGCGCTTTTTTTGTTTTCCAGGGTTAAAAACAGCGGAACCTGTACCCCTAAGAGCGCAATTCAAAATTATTTCTTAAATTTTGAATGTAATGCCTTACTAGAACAAGTCGCCGCCCAAGTCGATATGATTGAGGAAAGGGACGAGCAACAGAACATATCAGCTTGCGTACAAATTTTAGCTGGATTGCGATTTGAAAAAGATTTAATTACACAGCTTTTTAGAGAGGAAATTATGCAAGAATCTGTAATTTATCAAGATATCCTGCTTAAAGGAGAGCAACGAGGAGAGCAACGAGGGTTGCAAAAAGGAGAAGTGGCGGTAATACTACGTCAGCTAACACGTCGCCTTGGTAACATTCAACCTCAAATACAGCAGATTCGTGCCTTATCCATCACTCAACTGGAGGAATTAGCTGAGGCGCTGTTGGATTTCTCTAGTCAAAACGATTTAGTTAACTACTTGGCGAGTATCTCCTCACCTCAGCCCAACATCCAAGATTAACTTTAGCGAATCGCCTTGCCTCATAGCACTAGTCTACAATAAAAGTAGACTTTGTTGATATTTGTATAGCTAGAGATAAGCTGTCATGGCTCCCGCCGTTTTAGTTAAGAATTTAAAAAAGCGCTACGGTTCAGTTGAAGCCGTGAAGGATATTTCCTTTCAAGTGGAACCGGGAGAAATTTTTGGTTTACTTGGTCCTAACGGCGCAGGCAAAACTACCACGCTGCGTGCTTTGTGTACTCTGACGACCCCAGATGCTGGTAAAATAGAAGTATCTGGCATATCTGTTATAGATAACCCTAGAGCGGCAAGGCAAAGGCTAGGCTATGTAGCCCAGGAAGTTGCTCTGGATAAGGTATTGACTGGTCGCGAACTCCTGCAACTGCAAGCGGCGCTTTATCACCTACCCAGTCAGGGTGGGAAACAGCGCGTTGAAACAGTGCTAGATCTCCTCGGCTTACAGGAATATGCCGATCAAAAGACTGGTACGTACTCTGGTGGGTTACGCAAACGCTTGGACTTAGCAGCAGGGTTACTTCATGCACCGGATGTCTTGGTTTTAGATGAACCAACGGTGGGGCTTGACATAGAAAGTCGTTTTGTGGTATGGGATTTCTTGCGGAAGTTGCGACAAGGTGGGACAACGGTAGTGATAACCAGCCATTATTTAGAAGAGATTGATGCGTTAGCGGATCGGGTGACAATTATCGATCGCGGCATTGTGATTGCCACCGGAACACCTTCAGAGTTGAAAGATCAGGTAGGAGGCGATCGCATTACTGTGCGCATCCGCGAATTTTTACCACTAGAGGAAGCACAACTTGCTAAAGATTTGCTGAATTCTTTGCCGTTCGTTCAGGAAGTCATTATAAATAGTGCCCAAGGGAATTCCCTCAACTTGGTGGTGACACCGCAAAATGATGCTTTGATGAGCATACAGCAAGCGCTGAATTCTGCAAGGTTACCAATTTTTGGTATTGCCCAATCGCGACCGAGTTTGGATGATGTTTACCTAGCAGCAACGGGTAGAACGCTATTGGATGCAGAACTAGCGGCTGCTGGAAGTCGCGATCCAAAGGCAGAAAAGAAGCAAAGTATGAGATAGAGAAGCTTTGTTAGTTGTTAGTAGATAGTGGTTAGTTGTTAGTAGTTAGTAGATAGTGGTTAGTTGTTAGTAGAGTAACTAACAACTAACAACCAACAACCAACAACCACCAACCAACAACTACCAACTAACAACTAACAACTACCAACTAACAACTACCAACTAACTTATGAATTTTTTCGGTGAATTGGTGCAAGAGACGCTGGCTTTAACGCGTCGGTTGTTTATTCAGTTGCAGCGACGTCCCTCGACGTTAATTGCAGGCGTTATTCAGCCAGTTATGTGGTTGGTGCTGTTTGGTGCTTTGTTTCAAAATGCGCCTAAGGGTATATTTGGTAATACTGCGAATTACGGGCAATTTTTGAGTGCAGGAATCATAGTTTTTACGGCGTTTGCTGGGGCGCTGAATGCTGGGTTGCCTGTGATGTTTGACCGAGAATTCGGCTTTTTGAATCGGTTACTGGTGGCACCTCTAGCATCACGGTTTTCGATAGTTCTGGCTTCAGCAATCTTTATTATTAGTCAAAGTTTGTTGCAAGCAGCGGTGATTGTGACAGCAGCAGCGTTTCTAGGTGCTGGGTTACCAGATGTAGCTGGGTTGGGTGCGATCGCCTTGATTGTCTTCCTTCTGGCTTTAGGCGTGACAGCCTTGTCGCTTGGTTTGGCTTTTGCTTTACCCGGACACATTGAATTAATAGCAGTGATTTTTGTAACTAATCTGCCAGTATTATTTGCTAGTACTGCTTTAGCTCCTTTGTCCTTTATGCCTCAGTGGTTGCAGGTTGTGGCTACTCTCAATCCTCTCAGCTATGCCATTGAACCAATTCGCTATTTGTATCTCCACCAACATTGGGGATTGGGTAGTGTAGTGATGCATGCTTTTTGGGGTGATGTTACCTTTGGTAGTGCAATGCTGGTGTTGGTTGGCTTTGCCGTTGTCGCATTGTTGAGTATTCAACCCCAACTGCGCCGAACACTTGCGTAAAATAGAAACATTACTTACTGAGATAAATTTGAGGGTCAAAACTCCATGAACAGGCTGTTTTTACCGCTTACCCGGATATTGGCGATCGCTGTGGCTGGAATTAGCTTTACTTCTTTACTAATACCTCAGCCCAGCTTTGCTGAACCTAGCTCTAATATCCTGCAAAACCTCAATCCACAGGATGATAATCCGTTATCACCTCGCAGCAACGAAGTGAATAATATGAATGTTTTTAACCTAATTCACCGCGCTCAAATGGGTAACAATATTTGGGATGCCGAACAGGGGAACCAAGAACTCAATGACGCGGCGGCGGCGTTTAAAGCAAAGCAACAACAAATGTTTCAACAAAGACAGCAACCAACAAACCCCCGTTTTCAGGTAAATACACCTCAGGTAGGTCATTGAATCAACAGAAATGAATCTAACGTAGGGTGGGCACTGCCCACCTTATTTGCCAATTGGTGGGCAGTGCTACAGTTAGCTTTGTTAGTTGTTAGTAGATAGTCGTTAGTAGTTCTTTCTCACAACTAACAACTAACAACTAACAACTACCAACTACCAACTACCAACTACCAACTACCAACTACCAACTACCATTTAAAGTCCCAGTGACGCTAAAACATCGCTGGCGTGGTTAGATGTATTGACATTGGCGTCAACGTGGACGATTTTACCATTGCCATCGATTACGTAGGTGACACGTTTGGCATAGCCACCACCATCGACATCATAAGCTGCGATGAGGGTTTTGTTCGTGTCAGCTAACAGGGGAAAGTTTAGGTTATATTTTTGAGTGAATGCTTGATGAGAGGCTTCATCATCTGCGCTGACTCCCAACACCACAACATCCTTGTTTTGATATTCGTTACTAGCATCGCGAAAACTGCAGGCTTGTTTAGTGCAGCCTGGGGTGTCGTCTTTGGGGTAGAAATACAAAACTACTGTTTTACCTTTATAATCAGCTAACGAAACGGTGTTGCCGTTTGTATCTTTGACAGTAAATGCAGGTGCATCAGTACCAACTGCTAAAGGCATATTTTTAGGTTCTCTCTAGTAAAAGGTTAGCTCTAGGGTAAGTTATAACAGTAACATACTTGATAAGTATACCAACAGGATTCTCCCTTGACTTGTAAGCACAGTGTTACTGTCAGGGTGGGGTTACCCCGCCCCGAAAGTGTCCCTGTGGTCTACCCGGTAATGATGTTGCAAACTATCAATTGTGGCGTCGGTCTTATACTGAATAATTGCTATAAATGTTTGTTAAATTAAGATCTCGTGCTAAGACATATATAGCCAGAAATATTTTTAACAAGAGAAAATTCTGAAGCATAGCCAAAATGCCTATTGTTGATTCCCCTCGTCAGAAAACTTTTACCTATTCTCGTAGCACTCTAGAACGATCTGAGCGATCGCTTGTCTGTTCTCCCTTCAATCTGTGTTTATTGTCAGCGATGCGCAAGAAGAGTATAGCTTTAAGTGATATTGCTGGCAATTCTGGTGTCCAGTGTGGCTACACAAAACGTCCATTATCGGAATTGGTAACAGACAATGCTTTGGTATGGTTAATCCAAGTGGGTGTATTGCGGCGAGAAGTTGATGGTCAAGGGATTACAGATAGTTTTCGCCTCACTCCTCTAGGTCGCCAGTTGGTGGAACAATTCCAGATCAAACCTTGGCGATCTCCCTCATGGCGCGATCGCGCTACAGACGCTGTGATTCGTTGGTTAAGATTACCTTTTTAGAATCCAAGGGTGAAGAGTTAGCAGTGGTTCCTCAATGGGAACAATAATGACAGATTGCGAATTGTTAGTTGTTAGTGGTTAGTGGTTAGTTGTCATAAGTAACCACTAACCACCCTCCGGGTGACGCAACGAGGGTCGAAGATCGCCAGTCGCCCGTAGGGAAAACACTCGTGTCGGCGCTTACGCTGACTAACAACTAACAACTAACAACTAACAACTAACAACTAACAACTAACAACTAAC
>CAXTSI010000439.1:0-7699 GCA_964246695.1 uncultured bacterium | reverse complement strand
CTTAATTTTGACTTATTACCTTAGCTTTTGAATTTCCCCGAAGGGGGCGTGACCAGCCTGAGTTTCTAGCAAACTACGTTCGGATTAAGTGTTAAAGTTCCTACCTTGGAATGCGTGCTAGTTCCAAGCTCTAGAACCGAAACATTAAAAGTTTTAGAGAGTTAAAACGGTGTGTTTTGGAAAGTACCGGATCTGAACATCAAGGAGCGTCGGAACGAGCGTAACTACGAATTTTTAATGTTTTTTGGCGCTTCTGAAACATTGGATATCTGGGAGTTAATCTGAAGAATGTCTAACAAACTATACGATCGCGATTTACAACTCTGGATTGAGCAAACGATTGGGCAATTGAAAAACCGTGAATTTGAGTTGCTGGATATTGAGCATCTGATTGAGGAGTTGGTTGACTTGGGTAAGTCGGAAAAGAATACGTTCAGAAGTAATCTCAAAATCTTGTTGGCGCATTTACTCAAGTTGCAGGTTCAGCATGATGTGCCTGATATGATGAAAGCAAGTTGGTACAGTTCTGTGGTGGAACATCGTCTGCGCGTTCTTGACAATTTGACAGATACGCCTTCGCTTAAAAGTTTCTTGAGTGAAGCGTTGGAAAAAGCTTATCCTGATGCCCGCAAGGTGGCGATTAAGGAAGGGACGCTGGCTAAATTTGGGGTTCGTGTGCCGAAGGAAACCGAGTATCCCATAGTTTGTCCTTTTTCGGTTGAGCAGATTCTAGATGAGGATTTTTACGGGCTGTAGAAGGTTGTGAGACGGATATGAGTTTTTTTTTGCAACTTGCCAACGCGAAGAGAGATCGCTAACTACAAAATTAGCTCCTAAGAAACACAGGGAACAGGGAACAGGGAACAGGGAACAGGGAACTCTTAACGGGGAACATTAAAATATGTTTCTTCCATATATCACTTGCGGCGTAGTCCGCGGTTGCGCGAGGCTCATATCTTGCACATGACCGGATAAACCCTGAATAGGCACATAAAGAGCATAAAAATGAGACATGAGAAAAAGGAATGAAATTAAGTATTAGTAAGTTGTAAATATAACTATTAAGTAAGTGTAATTTCGTAGGTGGAAAAAAATATTTACTTAAGGAAGTAATAAGGCTTTGCGCCATCACATCCAGACAGCGATCGCAAAGACTTCTGATTCAACCTGGATTTACAGGTTGTGTTCCAAAACATGAGAAAAAGGGCGTTGAAAAGCCGCGTCTGACTGCTTCATGGAAAAGATCTTTTGCTGCCATTTTCTCTAAGGTCTATCAATTAACTTGGGTTTGTCTGTTAATTTTTTTTGCATGATGCCCACAAGGTGGTAAAATATTAGTATCAATCAGTAACGCTGATTGCATCATAACCTCTCCTTTTTGAATTGCCCTATTTCTTCAATCATGGCGCATATTTTGCCTGAGTGCGATCGCGGGATTAATGTATGCAGGAAGAGTCGTCACGCACATGCCTGAGTGGGCTTCCGCCTTCAATTACTGTGAATGTATTATTACTGATCGCAAGCTGCCTTACACCTACCAACTTGCGCCCAAACTTCGATACGGAATGAATTGAAATCAGTGTTTATTAAACGCTGTACTCTCAGGATAATTAGCTTCTCTTCGGGTTTTAGCAGACCTACCTTCTGTGGCAAATCGGAGTTATGATATTCTTGCGGTCTGTTTTTCCGTAAATTTACTGGGTTTTTCACAGTCACTACTGCTCCTATTGATGGCACAACAGGAGAATCAATACTAGGAGCTGACCGAGAATCTGAGGTTTGAAGCAGTGGCTGTACAAAAGACAAACTACTTGAGGTATTATTAATGATACCGATCCTAATCCAGCCAATTGGAGTTACATTTTGTATTGATCTGAGAACTCTATTCGGTTTTGATGAAAAAATATTTGATATATCGGGCAGCAGAGGACTTAAAAAGATAGCACCAGCGACGATTAAAACAGGCTTTGCCAGGTGCATTAGACCAGCCCTAATCCGCCTTCGATAACTTGATATTCTAGTAAAGAAAGTAATGGTGACACTTGTCACATTTGCAAAAGGCATCGCGCCTGCCTTAATCTGCCGAAAGTATTTTTCAATAGGGAAGGGAGAATCGGTAAGTTCCTTTACTACTTCTTGGATACCTTTTGCAATACTCACAAAAGCTTGATCGTAAGACTTCCAATCGGTAACAGGTCTTTCACCCTCAGGCAAAGCTTTGAGATCTTTGAGATTGCCGAACGCAACCTGACAATTATCGATAACAGGATGTAGAAGAACAGGAATAACGCGGGCTTTTCGAGTCTTGTGCTGTTCCATAGCCTGTTGCACCACAACATTCCAGCGATCGTGCGAAGCTATAAATTCCGAGCCAATTAGCAGCAGAATTATATCAGCCGTCTTGATGTGGGTATCAATCTCACTTGAACATTCCTTAGACGCACCGATCGTGCCTCGTTCCCAACTGGCGATCGCGCCCTGCGACTTCAAAATACTGAGGTGTTTCTCCAGTGTTTGCCGCATTTGTTCGTCTTGCTTAGAGTCGGAACAGTAATATAAAACTTTGATCGCTTTAGTAGACGGCATTGCCCTCTGCACCTGTTGATTCAATTGACTTTTTTATCTGTAATTTTGACACCTTTTTCTCCTGTTGCCATTTACACTCATCTTCACCAAGAGACATAAACCCTTACCAAACAAAAGTTTCCACGCTTAAGGGAAACTAATTGAACGGAAATTATAAATTTGTAGGTAGCAATTTTCTACCTTTTAAATAGAAAATTGATGGTCAATGAAATACTGGATTTAAGTATAATTACAGTGAAAATGTTTTGTTAATTACGTCGCTTTTGGTGTAAATATTTACTCTAAGCTAAGGCGTTTTAAAGATCTAACGATCAAGGAAGAATAAATCATGATTGATTTCAGCCTCACACAAGAACAGCAGATGTTGCAGAAGAAAGCGCGTGATTTTGCACAAAGCGAAATTAAGCCGATCGCGGAGAAAATTGACAAGTCTAACGATCCTTATATCGTCCCTTGGGATTTCTGTAAAGGTTTGTTTCATAAGGGAGCAGACCTGGGATTTACATCAGTGCTACTCCCACAAGAGTACGGTGGGATGAATGGAAAGTGTGTAGACTTCGTTTTGGTTCAAGAAGAACTAGGTGTTGCCGATGTCAGCATTGCTTCTAGCTACTTCAATCTTACCACTGCTATGTCCCTTTTAATTGCCAGGGCTGGTACTAGTGAACAGCAAAAGCGTATTTTGTCGAATATCAGATCCGCTGAGCCTCATCTGTTCAGTGCTGCAGAGAGTGAGCCGAACATGGCTACGTCCGATCTGTTCTGTCCGACACCCGATCCCAGAATCGGAATAAAGACCTTTGCACAGCGCGATCGCGATACATACATCCTCAACGGTCACAAGTCGTCGTTGATTACAAATGCTGGAATTGCCGATGCATACTTCTTCATGGTACGCACAGACCAAGACAAGCCATTGAGAGAGAGTATGTCTATGTTCTATGTTACAGCAGATACGCCCGGTCTTAAGTTTGGTAAAAAAACGGAGATGATTGGCTGGAAAGCCTCTCATCATGCCGAGATCCATCTTGACAATGTGCGAGTGTCGGCGGAGAATCTGATCGGGATTGAGGGGCAAGCCGCAGCCCTCCTCATGTTGCTGCCTGAGGTAGCTATTGGACTTGCAGCCTCGTATGTGGGTCTGGCACGTGCAGCGTATGAGTATGCCCTCGGTTACGCTAAACAACGCGTCAGCTGGGGTCGTCCTCTGATTGAGCATCAGGCTGTTGCCTTAAAGCTAGCTGATATGATGGTGAATACGCAAGCTGCACGATTGATGGTATGGGATGCAGATCACGCCGCCGACACCGATCCTCTACTTGCTGGAACAGTTAAAGCACCAGCAGCCAAGACCTTTGCGGTGGATGTGGCAATTAAGAATGCGCAAACAGCAGTCGAGATTCTTGGTGGCTATGGAATTACCAAGGAGTATCAAGCAGGTAAGTTTCTTTCTGACGCATGGATCGGATATTCCTGTGACTTCACAAAAGACATATTGCGTCTTGGTCTTGTCAACTTTATGTAAGATCGCGATCTTGCTAAAAAACTGTTCGGTTAAACACTTAATTCCAAGGCTGAGGGGCATACAGGTGTACTAGTACTTAATCTCCACATATTAGACATCTCCATTAATTATTCCTTGTCTGAAAACCTTGTAGAGACTTAGCAGTGCTACGTCTCTACAATCATTTTCAGTTCTACTTGTGGTGGAAACCAGATGATTTCCGCTTGTCGCCCATGCATCAAGAAACTGATTTACAGCCACCATCATCCGCTTCATTAAAGCAAGACATGCGTTAGACAACCAAGCGCAAAACCGAAACCTGATATAGCGATAAAGCCCTCAATACAGTTGAGGAGCGCCTCTTGAACATCCTCGCGCATGAAATCTACACCAATATATGCCAAAGCATACTTGTATTTACTAAAAATTTCTTCTTTAATTTCAATTTCAAATTCGTCAAATAGTGAAGCTCTGATAAATGACTTTAAACACAGCATAAAGAGAGCAGGCTGGAATATACTAATTACACTCATAATACCAAGAACCACGTGGCAGCGCTATGTAGTCACTTGTAAAGTGTATTAGACATCTGGTGAAAAACAATGTATGAACGCGCGGCGTTCTACAAGGGTTGCAGACAACGCATAATTAATTTTCGGAGATGTCTATTGAATTTCCTCTCCAGAACGCCGCTATAATTAATGACCAACTGATACAGTTTGACAGCGCAGGCATGCTCGCGCATTGCGGGTCAAACATCAACTTGTGCGATCGCACACAAGAGCGAGTTGTAAAGTTTTGTCTTGAGCGATCGCACGAACTTGAACTGTGCGCTCCACACAACACGAGACTGGAACCCTTAGGTTTACTTTGGTATCTTTTGAGTTGAATAGGTTCGCGTAAGCACACAATACCTTATTGCTAGACCTGGACTTCAAATGCTCCAATATCGGACCCAACACTACTAACACGAGGCAAACCGCGCTGGTCGGTTGTGGGATCAGTATCCAGTATAGTTGGGTCGCCTGCATCAATTGCTGGACTTTCTTGGAGGAGGGCAATTGTCTGTGTAGGACCGCCATTGAAGTCCAAAGGAGCGAGACGTGGGTCAATCGGGTTGTCACTTGTACCCACGATGTCTCCTAGGCTGCCAAATCCAGTGCTACCCGTGCTGTTGCCAATTAGGTTGTAGCCATTGCTGTTGAATGTGCCAGACACGTCGGGGTTGATACCGTCTGTACTATTAAGGTTGGCAGCAATAATTGTGTTGCGCACGCTGGCAGTGCCAGGAGGAAAACCAAAATCAGGACCATTGAAGATGCCCCCACCATCGGGGGCAGAGTTCAGGGTGAGTGTACTGAACACCAGCGTCGAAGCGCTACGTCTACTGTCACTGGTATAGATGCCGCCACCTTTACGAAGAGCTGTGTTACCGCTTATGGTGCTGTTGCTCACCGTACTGATGCCAAAGTTATCGATGCCACCGCCGTCGCGGCTTGCCGAGTTGCCGACGATCGTGCTGTTACTCACAGAAACAGTGCCACTATTGTTATAAATGCCACCGCCTTCTCGGCTCGTGTTACCGCTAAGGATGCTGTTACTTACAGAAACGTTGCTACGATAGTTATAGATGCCACCGCCTTGTCCGTTCGCCGAGTTATCGCTAAGAATGCTGTTACTCACCGTTAGCATCCCGTTGTTAAAGATGCCGCCACCGACGCCAAGAGGGATTACTACATCGTAGTCGAATACCGAGTTACTAGTGATCGTGCTGTTACTCACAGTCAACATGGCGTCAATAGTATTACTGATGCCACCACCATTTCTGGCAGAGCCGCCGCGAACAATGCTGCTGTCTAGGGTGAGAGTACCCTTGTTCAAAATTCCCGCACCAGTGCCATAAATAGAGCTATAAATTCCACTGGCCACGTCATAGTCATCAGTCTTAGAGTTTAGCAAGCCATCAGCAACAATCAATCCGGAGATCTCCACTGTTGCTCCTTTTTCAATATAAAACACACGCGTTGCGCCCTTTCCACTCACCGTCAGTAAATCCTCACCCGTTAACGAATCCCTAGGGGCGATGATGTCCAGGTTATGGGTAATGTTTAGTCTCCCCAAGCTTAAGGTAATGGTCTGTTGACTGGAAAATAAGGAGCGCTCAAACACAATCAAGTCCTCTCCCTCGTCGGCATTAGCCTGATTAATAGCTTCGCGCAGAGTAATCACACCATCATTGTCATCCACTGTATCAGCAATACTGTTCACCGTAATGATGGCACTGGGATTTACATGTAATGCACCAGTACCAAGCAGGTCTTGCACATTATCCCCAAATACAGGTATTAGGGGTGAGTTTGTAGTCAAGGTAGGAGATGATAAATCCATATATTTAAGTTTTGTAATGGGAGTCAGTCACAATCTGTACTGAAGCTCTGATGAGAAAAACTCTACAACTAAAAAGTTGTCAGAATGTTATTATCTGGTTAAGATAGTGCGATTCGATGTCGCACGAGCAGAGTGAGTCCCTCAGAAAGACTCCTGGTTAGTATCCAAACCAGTACCCGCCCAAAGAGGCATCTGGAGTAATCTAAATGTCCCAAAGCTAGAGGGTCAAGTGTACCCATCCTGTTAGCCTTAAAACGGGGCAAGTGCTAGGGTAAAACCTGAATGGTTAACGCAAGTGAACTCTTGATGAGGCATCGTTACCAGAGACCACCGGAAAAGGCTTATACGGTGGTACGGGGCATGGACAATTCACCTATTTTTGGATTGTCAAAAGATATTCTGTCTCTACCACAGAGTATTTAGGATACCAAATATCCCCCGGTGTAAAAAGAGAACCATCGCTGGTTACATCTATAGCTCTGCATGGAATAGAAAAGACACTAGGCATAAAATTTAAGAACAGAGGCGAAAATATAAGTAAACGCGCTGTTGTACGTTATGCCGATGACTTTGTTGTTTTTTGCGAAACCAAGGAAGACGCTGAGAAATCAATAATTATCCTGAACGAATGGATGAGGTTAAGAGGGCTTACCCTCTCAGAAGAAAAGACAAAAATAGTACATCTTTCCGAAGGATTTGACTTTCTGGGTTTCAATATTAGACATTACCAAGTCCCCAATACAAAAACGGGTTGGAAATTGCTCATTAAACCGAGCAAAGAATCCATGCAGAAAATTCGGGAGAAATTAAGGCTAATATGGCTCGGACATAAGGGCAACAATGTTAGTTCCTTAATAGGAAAAATCAACCCTATTATTAGGGGGATAACGAATTACTTCCGCGCCTTTGTATCATCCGAAGCATTCAACAGCCTTGATCGTTGGATGCTTCAGAGAGAAAAAAGATACACCAAGCAAATGCACCCCAATAAACCAGGCAAATGGCGATTTAAACGCTACTGGGGAAGGCTTAACTTAGACAAAGATGACAACTGGGTGTTTGGTAACAAACAAACAGGAGCGCATCTGCTTAAGTTTAGTTGGACAAAAATAGTAAGACATGCTCTGGTCAAAGGGACATCATCACCTGATGACCCCTCCTTAAAACCCACCTTCCGCACCCTAACTGTCACACATCAACAAAAAGCTGACAGGGTAGTAC
>CAXTSI010000438.1:0-7714 GCA_964246695.1 uncultured bacterium | reverse complement strand
ACTCCCCACTCCCCACTCCCCATGAAAAGAATTCTCGCCCAATGTACCAAAGAATTAGTCCAGTTTCGCCGCGATGGGTTGACATTGGCGTTAGCGTTTCTGCTGCCATTCATCACGTTGATAATTTTTGGGTTTGCTATCAGATTGGAGAGTAAAGATATTCCATTGATTGTGCAGAATTTTGACCGCACAAATCTCAGCAGCAGCTATATCGAGCGGTTGTATGCTACTAATCAGTTTATACCCAAACAATGGTCAGGAGGAGATCCAGCGCGAGATGCCATCGACCGTGGTATTGCTAAGGCAGCAGTGGTTATCCCGGCTGAATTCAGTCGGGATATTAAAGCTGGTAGAAGTACTAAGGTGCAAGTGCTTATTGATGGTACAGATGTCAACAATGCGCGTGTGATTAAAAATAGTATCGAAAGAGTGACGAATTTTTTTCTGCAGGATCAAGGACGAATGCCAGCTACCAGTAGTATTACACCTCGAATTCGCCTATGGTTTAACCCCGGTCGATTAGAGTCGCTGTATATTGTGCCGGGAGTATATGGTGTGGTTCTGTGGATTTTTCCGTCCTTGCTGACAGCGATCGCAATGGTGCGAGAAAAGGAGAAAGGCACTATTCTGCAAGTCTATGCTTCCAGTATCAGTGCGACCGAACTGTTACTTGGTAAAGGACTGGCATACCTGCTAATTGCCATTAGTGAAGCATTAGTGGTTATGGGACTAGGGTCGCTGATTTTTCACGTGGGCTTGGTAGGCAACCCCATTACCTTATTGCTTGGCACTCTGCTGTTTGTCACAGATAGTGTTTTGTTTGGTTTGCTGTTAGGAGTGCGAACCAGTAATCAAAACGCCGCTGTCCAAGGTGTGGCACTTGTTGGTTTTATTACCTCCTTATTGCTGTCTGGTTTTATTTATCCACTCAACAATATTCCCTTTCCCCTTTCACTTGTGACTAACGTGGTTCCCGCCCGCTATTACATTGATATTACCCGTGATGCATTTGTACGGGGTACGGGGTGGGCAGGGGTTTGGTTTGATTTAGTTATGCTGACGCTGATGGGATTAGTGTTTTTCAATGTATCGCGTCGGGTTTTAAGCCGGATGCAATTACCTAATTAAGTTGTTAATTGTTAGTTGTTAGTTGTTAGTTGTTAGTTGTTAGTTGTTAGTTGTTAGTTGTTAGTTGTTGGTTGTTAGTTGTTGGTTGTTGACCACGTCCCTTCGGGGTGGGAACTCTTAACTCTTAACAGAAAAGAAATTAGCCCCTAAGATCAAGGGTACTTGCGAATAGACGAACTCGTTTCGCAAAGCAGCGCTACACGATTTATTTATGAATAAATAAAAATATTTTTTTAGAGACGTGCAGTGCTCTTAAAAAAGGCGTCCGCTTTAAATCCCCATGGTATGCGTCAAGGGGATTTCCCTGTTCCCCGTTCCCCGTTAAGAGTTCCCTCTTAAAAATCTTCCTCTTTCAGAAAAAGACATAACACAAATTAAAAATACAAAGGTTTATTTCGCACCCTCACCCGAACCTCAAATTGATAAACAAACTTTAGGGTTGCTAGGAAGATTTACTGATACAACCTACATTCCGCAGGTTGGCAGGTCGAGTAATGGTATTTTCATATCCCACACGGCATGAGTCTGGGAGGATGTCACTTATTGGATAATAATTTCATGGCTCTTTGAAAGAGCGATCGTTAACTCACTCGCGAGTTTGTTAGTACAAGCCATGAACCAGCAATTGCCAGACATTCAAACCCAAGACATAGATCATTTGGGAATTATTGCCGGCATCGTTGATGAAATCGGCATTGTAGAAAAAATCGATACCTTAATCGGTACTCACCCGCTAGAAAAAGTAAGTGCGGGTCAAGTTGTCGAATATCAAGACCTTAGGAGATTTGCCTTGGATTAGTCGAGTGCCCCTGACATTAAAATCAGCTAAACAGTTGGTGGAAACCCTAGCTGCATCAGAATTTATTCCCAGTAAAATTTCCGGGTACAAGATTGCGGAAAAGCAAAGTAATTATGGGGAAGTAGAGCAGCGGTGGTTAGTTGTTGAAAGTCAAGAGAGACGGAAAACTGACTTAAAGCAATTGAGTAAACAATTAGATAAACAGCAGAAAATTCAACAAAGTGCTTTACAGAAACTATGTCATCAAGAGTTTAATTGTGAAGAGTAACGCCAGTGAAGCTGCTCAACAGCAGGCTACCAAAATGAAATATCACCTTCTGGAGAATATAGAGGTAGTAAAGAGCGCTCATTATCACAAATCAGGTCGCCCTCGTGCATTGCAGCCGCCGACTCAGCTAAGTTATCATGTTCAAGCTAATTTAGTATTCAATCAAGTTGCCATAACTACTGCTGAAAATCAAGCAGGACGGTTTATCCTGGCAACTAACTTAACAGACTTTGAACAATGGAGTCCGACAGATATACTCCTAGAATATAAACAACAGTCTGGAACGGAAGCGTGGTTTTAAGTTTCTCAAAGACCCGATTTTTTTCGCTTCCAGTATATTTGTCAAATCCTCTAAACAAGTAGCAGCTTTGGCAATGATAATGGGTTTATGTTTGCTAGTCTACACGATTGGACAGCGACAACTTCGGCACGATTTAGCAGCTGATAACGAGACGATTCCTAATCAACTAGGGAAACCAACTGCGACTCCTACTTTGCGTTGGGTATTCCAGTGTTTTCAATCTGTTCATCTAGTTTTAGTTTTTGGAACCAAACTCGTAACTAACCTGACTAACGAACGAAAATTTATCCTACAATTTCTGGGTTCAGCTTGTCAAAAATATTATCTTCTCTATTGAAGCTTTTCCTCAGCATAAGCGCGGATGAGGACGTTTATTTTTGTGCTTCTCCCTTACCTAATAACAGCTCATTCTCACTCAATTTCATGGCTCCCAAGAGTGAAAAGTGAAACTCATTTGTATTTAACGATCGCTCTTTCAAAGAGTAGTCAATTTATTATACCGTAAATCACATGCTCCTAGAATCATGCCGTGTGAGAGATGAAAATACCATTACTTAGTCTGCCAACCTGCGGAATGTAGGTTATAACTATGTCCGCCGCGAGCGAAACGAAGTGGAGCGAAGCAATCGCAAGGATTTTGAGTACTTTACATTCCGTTACATAGTTAGGTTTATTTGAGCCAAACTACTCTCACAGTTGTAGATGCAATTGGGTTAAAAGATACGAAAACAGTAACAGTATACGTTGGTAGTACTGCACCAACAGAAAATGATGACCAAAATTTACCAGATTGGAATAGTACTTCGGATGATATTTTCCGTCAGTTTGGTAACATGAGTTAGAGAAGTTATTGAGAGCGAGCGCTGCTTTTACAAGAGCGCGATCGCTCTCAATGAACGCGATAAACGTCATTCATAATTCATAGCTTGCTTGCGAGAGTGCAGTAATCTTGGGGCAAGTTGCTTTATTTGATGAATGTACCCCCTCACTCTAACTTTTTAGGTGGGGCATTTTATTTTTAGTTTCTCAAAGTAAATTTGTCGCGTTCAGAATCGACCTCAACATACCAATTAACGCGCTTCAAAAACAAATTATTTCCTTACTTTCACGGGGGTTGCAGGGACGGAGGAATAGAAGCAAGGAAGCATTTTCTATCTTGCTATTCTTCCAGATGGCGTGATAAATCCATTCTGCTGTGTAAAATGGCCACCACATAGACCGTCTGATCTTCCACGCGATAGACAATAATATGTTCACCTGCGTTATATGCCTTATGCGTTCGTGGAATATCGGGTCGCCAATGTCCCAGCATGGGATTGTCCGTTATTTTCTCAAAACATCCCTTGAGCAGGGCAGCGTATTTCAACACTTGCTCTTTGCCATATGAATCCCGCGTATAACGCTGAATTTTCTTGTAATCGCGCTGTGCGCGTGCAGATATATGGAGAGTGTAGCAATTTTCCTTATTCACCTTCAAGCACTTCTGCGGTCAAACGGTCAATCAATGCTGGGCTGTAAGGCGCAACGCGTCCTGCCTGTATGTCGGCTTCTCCTTCAGCAATGGCAGCATGGAATAACGCTATACGTTTGCTTTCGGTGTGGGAATCCATGTGCTGGCGCAACGCATCCTTCACAACTTCCGTGTAGGTGCTGTAAAGTCCAGTATCAATCAATACTTGCACGTAGAAGTCATAGGGATTACCCAAATCTAGGCGTGGCATGGTTTTCACTCCTTTGGATGTATAGTGTACAAATATTATACCATTTACTGCCTTATGGTTATGCAGAGGATAAGCAGCACTTGCTGAGTTTGGTATACTAAAAACGGCTGAAAACTATACTTATTTAACATTCGCGCATCCGGTTCTTAAGCCTCTCCCCGCATCGGGGAGAGGTTTGGAGAGGGGTTCCATATTAAGTGAAGTTTTGAACCGTTCGCAGTATAACAGGGACTCCAGGTACAACAGGATCGGCAATGTCTTACGACAAGCCGCAAAGCTTCTACGCCTATTCTACTACACCACAAATTGGGATCGGTGGTACTTTTGTTTTTGATGTTCAGCAATTAGAGAAGGATTTGGCTGCTGCTACACCACAACAGCTTGCACAGTTGGCGAGTACACCAATTGATGATGTTTTCTCGGATATCGAGTACTGGTCATGTAACTGGGTTGACCGATGGTGTGTCAGTACTAAGTGCGTCGAGTCATGGGATTACTGCGGTAACTGCGCTAAGAGTAGGTATTTCGCCCGACCCCACAACTCAGTCACAATTGAATGTGGCGATCGCCGAACAATCTGGTCTACATTTATACCCTCATGCCGTCACTTTACCCGTTGGAGTTGATCGGAGATTGTTGGTGAGATTAAATGGGGAAACTGATTCACCGCAACTTCTTTATTGTTATTATACCACATAGACAAAACTGGTGGTACTGTAGATCCGGCGATCGCTACCCTCAAAGAACCAATTTTTGACCTGGCATTGGACAGCAACAATCATCTTTGGGCAACCACAGGTGGCGGTCCTCTCCTAAAACTGGACTCACAAACGGGTAAAATTGTCAAGCAATACGGAGATGGTATTACTCAGGCATTGGCAATTCAACCGGGTATGCAACGTGTTGTCCTCGCAAAGGGTGGCAGTAGCGGTGAACTGATCAAATCTCACACCCAGTCTTGATGATGGTGGTAATTACACGATTACCCTCACAGCAACTGATAACGGTGGTGGTGACCCAAGTGCGATTGCATCGGTTGATTCTAACTTCGTCGTCTCGGTCAATGTACCCAATGCACCACCAAAACTCAGCTTTATTGGTAGTAAGGTAGCAGTCGTCGGACAACCGTTGCAATTTACTGTCCTAGCAAGCGATAAAGATCAAGATAATCTTACCTTCAGTAGTGTCGGTCTACCACAGGGTGCAACTGTGACTCCGACAGCAATTTACGGACAAGAAATATTCCAATGGACGCCGACTGCTGCTGATGTGGGTACAAAACCTGTGACGATTGCTGTGAGTGACAGCGGTAATGGTGACCCGCAACGAGTCCTCTCCAGTCAGCAACAGTTCAACTTGGTTGTTCGGACTAGTAATGCGGCACCTGTGTTGAGTGCGATCGCTAATTCTTCTATCGATTCTGGTAAAACTCTCACACTCCAACTGGCTGCAACAGATGCTGATGGCGACCAACTTACCTACTCTGCCTTGAATTTACCCACAGGTGTAATTCTCGATCCAAAACAAGGAATTCTCACCTGGACACCCACCGCTTCTCAAGAAGGTACATACACGGGAATTCAATTAACTGCGAGTGATGGTAATCAAAGCAGTTCTCAAACTTTCTCGGTTCAAGTTAACCACGTTAACCATTCTCCCGTACTCACACCGCTGCCAGTACAAACAGGGAAAGAAAATTCCAATATTGAGTTTACCATCAAAGCTAACGACGTTGATCGTGACGGATTAATCTACTCTGCCGTTAATCCACTACCAACAGGCGCAACATTCGATGAACACATAGGTTTGTTCTCTTGGAAACCGAACTTTGAACAAGCTGGAGAATATGACTTCAAGTTTGCTGCTACTGACACAAGTGGTGCTAAAGATCCGAGTGATGTGATTGTCCGTGTCGCTAATGTTGACCGGACCCCATCTATATATATATCCAATCATGCAGTAGCACCCGGTCAGAAGTTGAAGTTTCTTGTTGCTGGTTTTGACCCCGATAGCAATACTACCCTGACCTACACAGCTGACTCTCTCCCAGTCGGTGCAACTTTAGATTCCGCCACCGGACAATTTACCTGGACACCGGGTGCCGGACAGTTAGGCGATTACAGTGTTAACTTCACGGTTTCGGATGGTGAACTGACGGCATCCACTCAAGCATTGCTGAAGGTGGCGATCGCACAAGATGTACCACTCGTCAAATTAAATTTAACTCCTAGTTTCCCAGCCGTACCGGGACAAAAGGTGATTGTCCAAACTCAAGCCACGGGTTTAGCTGATATTACTAATATTAGTGCTACGGTTGACGGTCAACCAGTTACGATTGACCGTCAAGGTGGGTTTAGCTTTACTGCTTTGAATCCAGGTCAAGTTGAAGTCGTTGCAACTGCAAGTAGTGCGGATGGTCGGGTTGGTCGTACCAGTACCGTCATCAAAGTACGTGACCCGCAGGATACGATTGCACCTGTTGTTGGATTTGCGGCTGGCTTGGACGGCGATCGCTTGACTAATACTACCAAAATTCAAGGTACGGTGAACGATAGCAATCTTGATCGTTGGGTACTGGAGGAAGCAACAAAAGGTAGCGATCGCTGGACTCCGATCGCACAAGGTTCCCAATCCACCGATGGAGTGTTGGCACAGTTTGACCCAACTACCCTCAACAATGGATTCTACCAGTTGCGGTTGACGGCGACAGATATCGGTGGTCGTAGCAGCAGTACGCAAATTATGGTTGAGGCAGATACTGCTACGAAGGTAGGTGCTTATGTAAGACAGGAAACCGATCTATCTATCAATCTAGGTGGTACAAACCTCAACTTGGTACGCACCTATGATTCTCAAGAAGATAATACAAGTGGTATCTTTGGCTACGGCTGGCGTCTGGCAAATGTCGATGCCAACATCCAAACTAACGTACTGCCGACTGGCAACGAACAGTTTGGCGTTTACAATCCCCTGCGGTTGGGTACTCGATTATACCTTAACTTACTCACAGGCTCACGAGTTGGCTTCACCTTTACTCCGCAGAAACACACAATCGCTGGTCTTACCTACTACACCCCGGCATGAGTGGGGGATCTGGGTGTAAATTATACCTTGCAATCGGCGGATGCGAAGTTGATTAAGAGTGGTGATCGCTTCAACGATTTGGTAACTGGTTACGCTTACAACCCTGCATCCGGTCATTTCACAGGTGCAGAATATACCCTCACTGCTGCTGATGGTACTGTTTACCATCTTAGTACTAACCGTGGAATTACAGATGAGATTGCCACCAATGGTACTCGTTTGAGCTTCAGTGATAGCGGGATTACCAGTTCGACTGGGGAAACGGTGCGGTTTGTCAAGGATAGTCAAGGAAGGTTAACTCAGATTACTGCACCAGATGGTAGTGTAGAGGTTTATGGTTACGACGATCAAGGAAATTTAGTATCCCCTCAATAATTCGGGGTAGGCAATTATTCTGGATGCCATGACCAACC
>CAXTSI010000437.1:0-7722 GCA_964246695.1 uncultured bacterium | reverse complement strand
ATTGCTAATTGCTAATTGCTAATTGCTAATTGCTAATTGCTAATTGCTAATTGGGGAATTGGGGAATTGTTTGCCAGTTTTGCATTAGCCATTACCAGCCCTAACTATAAAAGGAGTGCAACTTGGGTTATTATGATTCGGATTTTGTTAGTTGACGATCAATTCCTCATTCGTCAGGGACTGAAAAGTCTGCTGGAGTCCAATTTAGATATGCAAGTGATCGGTGAGGCGGAAAATGGACAACGGGCTATCGAAGAGATCGCCGCGCTGCAACCTGATATTGTGCTCATGGATATCCGGATGCCAATCATGGATGGGGTAGCCGCAACTAGGGCGATCGCTCAAAACTATCCCCATACTAAAGTGCTGGTCTTGACGACTTTTGATGATGATGAGTACGTTTCGCAAGCAATGCGGCTGGGTGCTAAAGGCTATTTACTCAAAGACACTGAACCAGATGAACTGGCGATGGCAATTCGATCTGTCTACAAAGGACATACGCAAATGGGTCCGGGATTGTTTGAAAAAGCACTCTCGTTTGTCCCTGCGCCTGTCCCATCCGTTGAACCACCCCCAGAATTGGCGCAACTTACGCCTAGAGAACTGGACGTGTTGCGTTTAATGGCATCTGGAGCCAATAACCGTGAGATTGCCCAATCGCTTTTCCTTTCAGAGAACACCGTTAAGAACTATGTAACTAGTATTCTTAGTCACTTAAACTTGCGCGATCGCACCCAAGCCGCCCTACTCGCCCATTCTCTATTTAAATAGTTGATAGTTGGTAGTTGTTAGTTGGTAGTTGGTAGTTGATAGTTGATAGTTGTTACCATTAGCAATTAGCAATTAGCAATTAGCAATTAGCAATTAACTCCGAACCGTATTGCATCCGCAGCAGCTTCTAAAATTAAGCGACTGTGACCGCCACCGCCTACCGTCGCATCTAAATAATGCCCACAGGGACATCAGGGGCTAATACTGCTCGGTTAAGCAAAAATTAGAAACCCGGTAACTTTATCGAAACCGGGTTTCTGGCACCTCACTAGCACCTCAACAATCCTTAACCGAGCAGTATTGCATCAGGGGCGGGGTTACCCCGCCCCTACGGCATATTGCGATCTACTGTCAATGCGTAAGTCCTAGGGACATAATTTTTCCAGTTTTGTCACCAAAATTAGTAGTCCCAAGGACTTGACTTTTTGCAGACTATTACTATTAAGGAGCGTGAAACTTTGTAAAAAGCAGCTACTTAGAGAACACCAAGAAATAAATTGTCCCAAATTGTAGGGGCGCGGTTTCCGCGCCCTGACGATTGATCGGTCTATGGTTGGGATATTTTATTCTCTGGAAGTCCCTGAAATAGCTTTAAAAGTAGATCTAGAAGCAGTTTTACTTTACTCACACTGCCTTAATTAAACTTAAAATATCATGTATTTCAGAGGATGTTTTATTTGTCAAGTATAAAAAGTATGTTTTTTTTAAAAAAAAATGCAGTTTTCGGCAAGATTTAAATGCATTTCGCATTCTATTATCAAGTTGTTAGCTAAATAATCAGCGGTTAAAAAACCTTGTGCTAAAGGTTTTTGTCATAGATCGCAGTAAATAAGAAGTAAGTTAAGCAAAATTAAACTTCGTCAACCACAAACTGATAACTCTCTAGATGAGGCGGCAATCAGATTGAGTTTTGACTCATCTTTGCGAGAGCAGTATGGTTGCCTGGAATCTGGATTTGAATCGTGAGCATAGATTTTCCTCAACAATTTTGCTTACTCCTCTACCTGGCATCAAGATTTTCTTGCCAGAAAATTAACTCAATTCCAATTAAGGAGAAAAACCATGTCAAACATTGACCTAATGACTTCTGCTAATCAAGACCTTTTTATCGATTTAAATGCGGAAAACGCTGAAACATTTAATGGCGGATACGAAGTGTTCACCATTAGGAACAGCACCAATGCCAATGTTTTTTACACTATCGATGGTACTGCCGATACTCTACAGAAACCTAATCAAACCATCACATGGACTGGGAACGGCAAAGGAATCATTACGTTTGACGACGACGTCCGAAGCAACAAAGAACAATACAAATCATACAATTTGTCCGATGGACGAACATATGAGTTTCTACCCAACTACTACACTACTGGCAATCCATACGATATCGATCTCTATCTAGTATCATAATGCGTAAATCTTTAATGGATTTACCGTTTTGAATTTCTCAGGAGACATCGTTATCTCAGTTCAACCGCTGAAAAATTTGAGCTAACAAGTTGAAGACAGTAAGGGGTCGGGGCTCTTTCCCCGACCCCTTTTTATCCCCTACCATTCGCCCTGAAAAATGAAGTACCAAATTGTTCAACAACACAGTGAAGAAGATTGTGGTGCTGCAAGCCTAGCCACAGTTGCCAAACACTATGGACGCACTTTTGCCGTTAACCGCGTTCGAGAAGCCGTGGGCACAGGATCGCGGGGTACGACCCTGCTAGGGTTGAGCCGGGGAGCAGAAGCGCTGGGATTCAATGTCCGCCAAGTCCAAGCGACTCCACAACTCCTCGATCGCTTGCATGAAGCTCCCCTACCAGCCATTATTCACTGGAAAGGTTACCACTGGGTAGTTTTATATGGGAAAAAAGGCAAAAAATACGTAATTGCCGATCCAGGAGTTGGCATCTTGTACCTTCACGAACAAGAGTTGAAGGCAGGTTGGAGCAATGGTGTGATGTTGCTGCTGACTCCAGATGAAAGCCGATTTTATCAACAAGATTCAGATAAAATTGGTGGTCTTGAGCGCTATATCCAACGGGTTTGGCCCTATCGCTTCATTCTAGCCCAAGCAATTGCGATCAACATCGCCATTGGACTGCTTTCCCTGACATCTCCCTTTATGATGCAATTGCTCACTGATGATGTGTTGGTACGGGGAGATACCCAACTGTTAACGACAGTGGCAATTGGGGTGATTGCCATGAACTTAATTAGAAGTATCATTGGCTTAGTGCAGTCGCACCTCATCGGTCACTTTGGTCAAAGATTGCAATTAGGGCTAATCCTCGAATACGGGCGAAAACTCCTGCACTTGCCCCTCTCTTATTTTGAAGGACGACGCAGCGGGGAAGTCGTTAGCCGGATTGCCGATGTGAACGCCATCAATAGTTTAGTTTCCAAAATTGTCCTCGGTTTACCCAGCCAATTTTTTATCGCCTTGGTTTCCTTGGGTTTCATGCTCTTTTACAGTTGGGAACTCGCGCTGGCTTCCATCGTTGCCTTTATCATTGTCACATCTATTAACTTACTTTTTCTGCCCGCATTGCGTCAAAAAACCCGCCAACACATTGTCTTGGGGACAGACAACCAAGGCTTTCTTGTGGAAACCTTTCGCGGCGTTCAAGTACTAAAAACAACCCAAGCCACCCCCCAAGCTTGGCAAGAGTATCAAGGGAATTACGGTCGTCTTGCCAACTTGGGCTGGAGTACGATGAAGCTAGGACTTTACAGCAGCACAGTCACTAGTATTTTTTCCACTTTCATTAATATTGGCATCCTTTGGATAGGTTCGTACTTAGTAATTAATAAAACCCTAACAATCGGTCAGATGGTGGCGTATAACGGTATGAGTGGCAACTTTCTCGGCTTCCTGAGTTCTGCCATTGGGTTAGTTGATGAGTTTATCACTGCCCAGATTGTCATCCAACGCCTGACAGAAGTCATCAACGCCACTCCTGAAGACGAAAACGACTTTAAAAAGCCTTGGGCAGAAATTAAAGGTAATGCAGATATTACTTGCACTCAACTCAACTTCCACCATGCAGGTAGAGTTGAGCTATTGCAAGATTTTTCCCTGACTATCCCTGGTGGTAAAGTCATTGCCTTAATTGGGAGATCTGGCTGTGGTAAAAGTACCCTTGTCAAACTTATTACCGGTTTATATAAAGTCCAGTCGGGCAATATTCGCTATGGTGTTTACAACCAGCAAGACATCTCTTTAGACTGTCTGCGACAACAGGCGGTATTAGTTTCCCAAGAACCCCACTTCTGGAGCCGTTCTATTATTGATAATTTCCGCTTTAGCTATCCCCACATTAGTTTTGAAGAAATTGTTCGATCTTGCCAAATTGCTGGTGCAGATGAATTTATTAGTAAACTCCCCGATAAATATCAAACTGTATTAGGAGAATTTGGTGCCAATCTCTCTAGTGGTCAACGGCAAAGATTAGCTATAGCTAGGGCAATAGTAACTAACCCACCCATCCTAATTTTAGATGAATCCACGGGCGTACTTGACCCAGTGAGCGAAGCACAAGTACTGAATGAATTGTTTTACTATCGTCAGGGTAAAACAACTATTCTGATCAGTCACCGCCCTAAAGTTATCCAGCGAGCAGATTGGATTGTACTCCTAGAACAAGGACGCTTGCAAATCCAAGGTACACCACAACAGTTGCGTCAAATCGAGGGCGATCATTTAGTCTTTTTAGACGATATCCCATCCCAGAAAGATGTGATTGTGACATCTTCCGGTTCTCATATTAACGGCAAGTCTTCTGCAATTAATTTATTCCATTAATACCATTTAAAATTTTAAATTTTGGACTAAGTATGGTTAGTAACACAAACTTTTTACCCCCAATTCAACTCAACGAATTTCTGCCACCAATTAGTCGTTGGACAACATTTGGCGGAATGTTTATCCTTTGCGTTCTGGGGCTGGTTATTCCAGTTGCCTCTGTCGTTAAATATAAAGTGACAGTGAAAGGACAGGCGGTTATCCGTCCGGCTGGGGAGTTGCGCATTGTGCAGGCGGTGACTGAAGGTCAAGTGAAGCAAATTTATGTGAAAGAAAATCAAGTTGTCAAAAAAGGAGATGCCGTTGCGACGATCGACGACTCTCGTTTGCAAACCAAAAAAAGCCAACTGCAAACCAACATCCAGCAAGCTAAGTTACAAAAAGTACAAATCAACGCCCAGATTCAGTCCACGGTTAGCCAGATTGAAGCCGAAACTGACCACATCAACCGTGCGATCGCTTCAGCCGAAGCAGAATTGAGCGGTCGCCGTCGGGAATACCAAGACAAAAAAATTACCACTGTTGCCGAGTTCCAAGAAGCTGATGCCAATATCAGAATTGCTCAGAAAGAATTGGAGGCTGGGGTAGCACATTTAAAAACAGTACAAGCTAATTTCCGCTCAACTCAAGCTGCTTTGAGTGCAGCCAGAGCAAAGCAAAACCGATATGAGAATGTAGCCTCACACGGGGCCCTATCTAGGGATCAATTAGAGGAAGTAGAAGTAACTGTAAAACAGCAAGAACAAGCTGTGGAGGCACAAAAAGCAGCAGTTGAGATGCAACAACAGACCATTGAGCGGCTCAAACAAGCAGTCTTGGCGTCTACAGCCAGACGGCAACGCACCCAAGTTGCCCAGAATCCGACTCATGCAGAAGTAACAATTGCCATAGAGCGCATTGCCCAAGAAAAAGCCTCAGGGACTGGCAAAAAAGTGACATTAGAAAAAGAAAGCCAAGCTCTAATTAAGCAGCGGATTGAAATTGAAAAACAGCTAGAGCGCGATCTCAGCGAACTTAAACAACTAGAAATCGACTTAGCTCAGACCACCATTACTGCTACAGCAGATGGGATCATTTCCCAGATCAATTTGCGCAACCCCGGTCAAACAGTGCGTGCCGGAGAGGAAATGATGCAAATTGTCCCCAGTCATACTCCCCAGGTTGTCAAGACAGCGATCGCGTCTGAAGATAAAAGTAAGTTGAAAATCGGTCAAAAAGTACTTTTGCGGGTTAGTGCTTGTCCCTATTCAGATTACGGCACTCTCAACGGTCATGTGCAGGCAATTTCTCCAGATGCTATGACTCCCCAAAAGAATGGTAATAATGCATCTGGTCCTACTACTGCTAGTCCAAAAGCCGCTGTGCCTGGTGCTTTTTACGAAGTGACTATTGAGCCAGAAAGTCTGGTTTTAGGTAAAGGTGAAAACCAGTGTCAGATCCAATTAGGAATGGAGGGCACAGCTGATATTATTTCCTCTGAAGAAACTGTACTCCGGTTCTTTCTTAGGAAAGCTAGGCTGATCGCAAACTTGTGAAAAGAACACAGAACACTGTCCCGTCTCTTCCCTACTCCCTCCTCTGTGCTATTCTCAGCTTTGCAGAACGAGAGCGAGGGTTATTGACAATTTCTTCTTCTTGTGCTGCAATTGGCTTCTTAGTCAATACCCGCAACAATGATGAATTTCGTAAACCATGCTTTACTATGCGGTCTTCAAGACTGTGAAAACTGATAATTGCAATTCTGCCATTTGGTACAAGCCCGTTAGGTGCTTTAGCGAGGAAAGTTTCTAGGGATTTTAACTCGTCGTTGACCACAATTCGCAAAGCTTGAAAAACACGGGTAGCAGGGTGAATTCTGCCATAACGATATTGCCGAGGAACAGATGAGGCGATCGCCTGTGCTAATTGTACAGTCGTGTGAAACGGACGTTGTTCCACAATGCGTCTGGCAATGCGCCGTGATAGTCGTTCCTCACCGTATTTAAAAAAAATATCCGCTAATTCTGCTTCATCCCAATGATTAATCACATCGGCTGCCTTCAGAGATTGTCGCCGATCCATCCGCATATCCAGACTAGCTTCGTGGCGAAAACTAAAACCCCGTTCCGGTGTATCGAGGTGGTAAGAACTCACGCCTAAGTCAGCGATTATACCATCAAAAGTCGCTGGGGGAAACTCGTAGTCAGCAAAGTTGCTGAGGATAAATTGTATGCGATCGCCATACTCACTCAGCTGACGAATCGCAGCTGCCAAAGCCTGTTCATCTTGGTCAATTGCGGTAACTCGCACATCCGCAGCAGCTTCTAAAATTAAGCGACTGTGACCACCACCGCCTACCGTCGCATCTAAATAATGCCCACCAGGACGCACCGCCAAACCCTCAATGACTTCCCGACTCAAGACGGGAATATGTAAAAAGGCTGGTTCTTCTGTATCAATCTGTGTTTCGGGATCGCTCTTCATCGGACTTATCTAAAAATACTTCCTTTCAGAGGAATAACACAGATAAACATTGGTTTTTGAGTAGGGTGGGCGAGACGCGAGGGCAGCAGTAGCCACATTATTCGGGCTAACCCGACTACAGCACCGCCTTTCCCACAACGCGCATCGGATATTATGTGGGGTGGGACGTATTGCCATTCGGATCAACTAAATCGCGAAAGTTAGGCAGTACGGTGTGGCGCAGCTTTCTTAATTAATGATAACACCTGAAAGACAAAACCCAGGCAACCGTGGTAATCGATGCCTAGGTGATTGAGGAGATCGATCAGCTTAAAAAGCCTGAACAGTCGTATAGCGATGGCATTCGGGAGTTTTTACACATTGACCAGAAGCGGAAACCGCGCCCCTACCTCAGGGGAACAGATAGTGCGATCGCCATATCGCTATCAGTGTAATAACGATGATAGATTTTATAGCGCTTCTCGGTTGTGTGCAATACGCGGTGTAGAACGCCGCGCGTTCATACATTTATTTTTTGAACATGTATCTGATTCAAATGAGAACCGCTATATTATCAGTAATCACTCGAACTTGATATTACAAGGCTGAGTAAGTTTAGGTGGGATTTGGGTAAGTTTTTCCACCTAACTTAATGCCACTGGTTATATGGTGCCTGTACTACCGCCTGTCGGTGGTGTTGTGCCTGTACTACC
>CAXTSI010000436.1:0-7741 GCA_964246695.1 uncultured bacterium | reverse complement strand
TGTTATTAACTCAGCCGTGCTGGGTTGTTTTTCATGCTTTAGTCTAAACTCCAGTGGGAAGTCACGCCGGAAAAAAAGTTAACTGGCAAAGAACTCGGTCAAGTACTGAGGATGTTTCTGCTGGAGAAAGCAAAAAATCACGAAGCACTGATTTATTTTGCCGGACATGGATTTGAAGCACCAACCCTGACAGGTAAACGGAAAGGTTATCTGGCAACGTCCGATTGTACGAGTGATGGGCAGAACGCGATCGCCTTTGACGACTTTAATGATTTAATCAGGGAATCTGAGCTTGGTAGTTTGGTGGTACTGCTTGACTGCTGCTATGCTGGGTCAATGCTTGAGAAGAGTTTTCTCAGGTCAAGTTTCCCAATTTTTAACTCCAAGCAGGACTATTGCCTGATTACTGCTTCGCGTGAATTTGAAAGAGCGCGGGAAGATGCACAAGGCGGCATTTTTACTCAAGCAGTTCTCAAAGGAGATTCATTGAGCTATTAACCCAGGTTGCTGAGATTCCCGCCTCACGCTTGACAATTATCACCACCATGCGGGCAGATTTTCTAGAACCCTGTTTATACTATCCTTCCTTGAATCGGTTGATTCAAACTCAGGCGGTGTATATGCCGCCATTGGTAGGGGCAAATTTAGAGCAGGCGATCGCGACTCCGGCAAACCTGCAAGGTTATCAGCTGGAGATTGGTTTACTGGGAGCCATCCTACAAGATGTAGGTCAAGAGAAAGGCTGTTTACCGCTTTTGCAGTTTGCCCTCACAGAACTTTGGGAGCAGCGAGATCGACAAACCCATACACTGACGTTAGCCAAGTATCATCAGCTAGGTGGGGTAATTGGGTCGCTCGACCGTCACGCGGAACAGCTGTATCAAAGTTTCACTGAGCAGCAGCAAAATTGGGTGAAGCGGATATTCCTAAAGCTGGTGCGAATGGGTGAGAATGGAAAAGATACGCGGCAGCGGCAACCGAAATCCAAACTGTTAGCCCTTGCCGGAGATAACCCAGCTGACCAGCAAGCCATAAGAGATGTTATCGAGAAATTAATCTGGGGACGTTTGTTAGTAACAGCTCCAAACGGAGAAGACTGGATCGATTTAGCCCATGAAGCCTTGATGGGAGGGTAGCTTTTATGGAGGGGTGGAAACGGTTCGCTCAATGGCGTAAGGAAGACCGAGAACTGCGACGCCTAATTGACCGGGTGGAAGATGCTCTACGGAAATGGTTGAGAAACCATAAAGATGAAAATTATTTAATGCCCAGAGAGTTGGTAGTTCAAGTGCGGGAACGATGGTCAGAAGTGGAACCTAATTTAGATTCCTTGGCTAGGGAGTTTTGGCAAGAAAGTAACGCCCACGAACAAGCAGATACTGCTGCTTTCCGGCGAGTGGCTGAGCCTCTAAATCTTAGCTGGAATCAGCCAACACAAACCCTTGTTGTTGACACTACCCCCGTTGTAGCGTTAAAAGAACTCGTGGCACGGCTGCATCGGGAACAAAACAAAATCCAAGATCTACTCAGTTCTCTAGGATTTGCCCTGAGAAGCTTCAATAATTTGAACCAGTTTCTAGAACTGATCCCTTTAATGGCATCAAGAGTTACAGAAGCAGATGGTAGTGCGCTGTTTTTGTACAAACCCAACGGTCAAGTCAGGTTAGAACAGCTGCACTGGCAAGATAGTCGCCAGCGGAAAAATATCCGCAAAGCATTAGAAACAGCTAGCAGTCAAATCACACATGTACCAAACTCTCCCACAGTCGCAAGCGCCACGGGTATTCTGCACGATCATATGCATCGCTATTTGGGACCCGATATGCAAATCTTTGGTACAGCTATTCTAGTAAAGCATACGGAGCGGGGGTGGCTCTACGTTTTGAGCCGCGATCCAGAATACAGTTGGACCGAAACCAGACAAAAGTTAGTCCGTTTAGTGGCAGATCAAACAGCAGTAGCGATTGAAAACGATGAACTGGCTGTAGAACTTCGGAAAAAAGAACGCCTAGACCAAGAACTAGAAATTGGCGCAGAAATTCAGCGACGACTATTGCCACGTCAATGCCCGACTATTGGAGGGGTAGAGATCGCCGCACGTTGTAAACCTGCTAATCGTGTCGGCGGAGACTACTACGACTTTATTCCCACCAATCACAATCAAATTCAACCAAATAGCAAAAGTATTTTGCCCGATGGTCGCTGGGGTTTGGTAATTGGCGATGTCATGGGCAAAGGTGTCCCGGCGGGGCTAATTATGACCAAGATCCAGGGAATGCTACGAGGAGAGGTGCTACATGGTCACTCTCCTGCAAGGATTTTACAAAACTTGAATCAAGTGATGTATGCGGATTTAGAAAATTCCTACCGCTTCGTTACCATGTTTTACTCAGAATATGACTCCCAAAACCGCATTTTGTCTTACAGCAATGCGGCACATAATCCTCCTATGTGGTGGCACGCAGCAACGAAAACTGTGACGCGTTTGGACACTCTAGGAATGTTGATTGGTTTGGATGCCAACAGCCAATATGAAGATGCTCAGGCACAATTAGAGCCGGGAGATACAATTCTTTACTATACAGATGGCTTGACTGATGCGTCAGCGGCAAGTGGCGATCGCTTCGATGAAGAAAACCTGCTTGTAACATTTAGCGCTGCTTGCAGGTATTGCAATGGAGCACAAGAGATTCTAGATTACCTGTTTGACCAAGTGCGGCAATTCATCGGTGTTGATCAACAAAAAACTGATGACATGACGCTGATTGTCATGCAGGTTGAATCTCTAAATTAATTCCGCTGCCCCTCGCACCCGTTGGGGAGAGAAGCGATCGCCCCTGACCCACATCCAATCAACTACGCTCCCACCAATAATCTCGATTGTTTCCCTACATACCATCTCGAAGTACAAGCCCAGTCCTTAAAACGCAACATCCGCAGCAATCTCCTGCCAGCGAGTAGCCAAATCCTCCGCAGTAGAACTTTCAACAGCGGCAAGGTTTAATGGATAGTCCACGTTGTCTCGCTCGATCCAGCGCACGGCTGTGAATTGACCATTGCTTGCCCTTAATATAAATCCAGACTCTCGGCATTCTGGAGAAGCGAGATATAACACTCCGGGAGCTACTTGATCGGGTCGCAAATCCTCTGGCTCATCTTGTACGTTCCACATCCGCGTTTTAGCTACCGGCGAAATCGCATTAACGAGAATTCCATGCAATGCGCCTTCAACCGCGAGCACATTCATCAGACCGATCTGTGCCATTTTCCCCATCGCATAGGGGGCGAGACCACTAAGGGCATATTGCTGATAAATAGCTCTATCCGAAGTCGTCAGCACGATTCGTCCGTAGTTTTGCCGCTTCATAATTGGAAAAGCCGCTTGAGCCAACCACGTTGGCGCTTCGACGTTAACTTTAATGGCTCGCTGCAAAAAATCAGGGGTTAGCTCTTCTACTGATTGGTATGCGACCCATCCAGCGTTGTGGATCAAGATGTCGAGGCGGCCAAATTTCGAGAGCGCGGTTTCCACTAGGTGTCTGCAGTTCTCTCTACTATCAAGAAATTCGGCGATCGGGAACGCAATCCCGCCTGCTTCGTGAATTCTCCTTGCAGCATCAGCCGCCACGTTCGGATCGAAACCAGTTCCATCTTTATTAACGCCTGCATCGTGTACGATGACTTGCGCTCCTCTACCCGCTAGCAAGCGGGCATAGGCTGCTCCCAAACCTCGCCCGCTTCCAGTAATAATCGCTACTTGATCGTCGAGTCGAATCACTTAACTTCCTCCTGACTTAAATTCTGAGTTTTAGTGGATCTATGCACCATCTAACGACTAGCTCACAAAGCTTAGCTACCCAACTATTACCTCACTGTTCCTCTGTATAATCTGTACTTACAGTAACCTGCTGCCAAGTATCCAAATCCGTTTTGACCCATTCCAGTTTTTCCTGAATCAAGTTCATGGCATCCGTGCCTAACGCCAGTCGCATCGGTGGATGAGGACTTTCCACAGCTTGAATGATGGTTTGCGCCGCTGATCGTGGATTGCCAAGTTGCTTACCATCCATATCTTTGAACCACTGCAATGAGGCACCGCTCACCGGAACATAGGCATCAATGGGTTGTTTGGCTGCTGCCAGAGAGCGTCCGTTGAAGTCCGTGCGAAATGCCCCAGGTTCAATTAAAGTGACTTTAATTCCAAAGGATTCGACTTCTTTCGCTAGGGCTTCAGACGTGCCTTCCAAGGCAAATTTAGTGCCACAGTAGATACTGCTACCACCAAATCCCACTAATCCTGCTGTGGATGACATATTCACAATGTGACCGCTGCCTTGCTGACGCATCAAAGGCAAGACAGCTCGCATTAGACGGAGTGCCCCAAAGAAGTTGGTCTCAAACTGCTGGCGAATATCGGTATCATTGACTTCTTCGAGTGCTCCAATTAGTCCATAGCCAGCATTGTTGACCAGTACATCAATTCGACCAAATGTGGTGATTGCTGCATCAACGGCTGCTTGTATGTCTTGGGATAATGTTACATCCAGACGTACAGCCTTTGCGGTCTCTGGATAGTGCTCAATCAAAGCGCCAAGTTGCTCTGGTTTGCGAGCAGTAGCAAGCACTTCGTCACCCTTTTTCAACACAGCTTCTGCTAGGGCACGTCCGAACCCTGTTGAACATCCTGTAATCAACCAAACTTTAGGAGCGACACGATTTCTGTCTGAGTTCATTTGTTTTCTCCAATACAAAAACGATGAGATGCGCCTCATATTTCTGACGATAGGAGACAGCCATGCAACTGTCCAATATATATTTGACTAAGATTAATAGGTTAAACATATAAATGTGATGGAACTACGGCACCTGCACTACTTCATCGCGGTGGCTGAGGAACTACACTTTAGTCGAGCTGCGGAGCGGTTGCGCATTTCCCAACCCCCCCTCAGTCAGCAGATTCGCGGTTTGGAAGATGAACTAGGAGTCAAGCTGTTTGAACGAACGAAGCGGCAAGTGCAGCTTACTGAAGCAGGGAAAGTGTTTTTAGAGCGCTCCTATCTGGTGTTAGCGCAACTCGAACAGGCGATCGAAGTGACACAACGGATGGGGCGGGGTGAGGTTGGACGGTTGGCGATCGGGTTTGTCGGATCTGCAACGTATACCGTACTGCCAGATATTTTAAGTGTATGAGCGAGAACAGTTTCCTGCTGTAGAACTGCGATTGCATGAACTGACGACGCAAGAGCAAATTCAAGCCCTGCATCACAAACAGGTTGATGTCGGCATTGTTCGTTCTGCCATCATCGAGCCAGGTTTGAGTGTGGAATGCATTTTGCTTGAATCAATAATATTGGCGTTGCCAGAAACCCATCCGCTCTCTGCCCAGACCAAAGTGTCTCTCTCCACGTTGGCTTCGGAATCATTTATCCTATTTCCTGCCAAAATGGGACCAATCTTTTACGAGCAGATTATTAACATTTGTCAACAAGCTGGATTTCGTCCCAAGGTGACTCAGGAGGCAGTTCAGATGCAAACTATCATCGGCTTGGTTGCGGCAGGACTGGGCATCGCTTTCGTTCCCGCCTCCAAGCAAAACTTCCACAGAAGCGGAGTCATTTACAGACCCTTACAAGAGCAGACACCTAAAACCGGACTTTATCTTACTTGGCGGCAGCATGATTCCTCTCCAGTAATCAGAGCATTTCTCAGCTTGGCACGGAAGACGACACAATGTCCGTCAAATCATGATGATACGTGAGCAGTTAGGGATCAATCACCTCACCTAATAGCCTCCAAGTACTGTCGAGAGCAGTAACCTGAAGCAGCCTAACAATTTATTGTACAGAGTTTCAGTAGATCGCAAAATTTTTCCCAAAGGGCGATCGCTCGCAAATTTTGTAGTCAGTGATACTTTTTATCAGTTACTGTTTAAGCAAGTAGGTGGGTATCGATAAGAATTGCTCGAGGTCTTGCGGTGCGTTACTGGACATTTTTTTATTTGGAAGTCTCTTAGTCCGCGCAGGCGGACTTTGTTTTTGTAGCCGCGACTTTAGTCGTCGGGTACTATTATTTCAAATCCAGTAACCCTTCTTCTTTCAACTTAGGATTAAAGCGAATTTGCATTTGTAAACCTCGCGCTTCAAGCACTGCTAAAATTTCTCCCTCTACTCGCCGCGCCACATTTTTAATGATTTTCGCTTGCGCCATTTCATCATTAGTAGGCTTTTCATAATTCGCCTTTTCTTCAGGCGTCATTAAAACTTTAGCATCAATAGGCTGCGTCCATTTTTCTTTGCTATCCCCATTTCCCACAGGCACACTGCCATTCTCAGCAATCCAAGCATTCTCAATATTTTCTAACACCGTGCGACTAGGGCGTTCAATAGTTTGGACTTTCACCCAGTAGCAGTGTTGCGGCTGACGTACTAAGTGCTGCTTTAAGCTGATATAAACATCACGGGAATATCCTACGAATTGCAGCACTTTTTCTTTGTCAAAAATTGCATATACTCCTATTTTACCTTGAAGTTGTTCAGGTAATTGACCGCTATCGTCAATATAAGTAATGTATTCCAGCCTTGTTAAAGAATCAATATTAGTTTCAGTTGTCATAAACCAAGTTCAAAAGATTGGGAAATTAGACCTTGTAGAGACGTTACATGTAACGTCTCTACAGCCTGTATGGTAAATGAAAAGAGCAACATTTATCCTATTTTTCGATAAATCGCACAAAGGCGGCTAGGTTTAAAAATCTTAGCATTAAACATAAAATTAGGCGGGACGTTAATGATGGCGTACTCCTCAGATTGATGGTACTTTTCAAATTCTGCTGGCATTCCTTTAGGGCTAGCTGTGCAGTAGGGAACTGGCTGAAAAAGTAATTCAGTAAAATCGACTTCTTGACACTTCAACTGTTGAGATATTTGCTGTAAAAATGCTTCAGCAGTCAACAATTTGAATAGAGTTTCTTGAGCTTGTGGTTCGAGAGTGAAACTAGCATCAAAATTTTGAATAATTTTTAGGGACATTTTGCTTGTCAGGACTTACTAACGACTCAGGAATGATATAGGCTTGGCGATATTCTCGTTCCTACGCTCTGCGTGGGAACGCATTATCGAGGCTCTGCCTCGTTGTAATCTACTAGAGGCAGAGCCTCTAGGGTTGCATTCCCAGGCTGGAGCCTGGGAACGAGTCACAATTGTAGGTAGGGCTATGCCGCACAACTGCCTCAGAAAGGTGGGCAGTGCCCACCCTACTTTAGGGCTACACAAACAAAGCCCCTCCGGGTGACGCTCGTTCCGACGCCGGAGTACCGGCTAACGCTGACGCCGGAGTACCGGCTAACGCTTCGCTAACGCTGCGTTCGCGAAGCGTCTCCCCTTGGGAGAAGATCGCCAGTCCCCTGCGGAGGGAAACCCTCCTGAGCGGGCTGGACTCACTGCCTAAGCAGGCTCTAAGACAACGTTGCTGAAAAATTGCCACTGTAGATCAGCCTATTAGATAGCGTGACTTCTGTCAGCAGGGGAGGAGGGCTGATTAAGATTAAGAATCGTGAAGTGAGGCAACGGATGTTGTAGCGGATGTAGCGGATGCAAGATCTGTAAGTCCCACAGTTAAATCATCCGTTACATCCGTTATCTCATCCGTTGCCAAATCCGTTACATCCGTTATGTCATCCGTTGCCGAATCCGTTACATCCGTTATGTCATCCGTTGCCGAATCCGTTACATCCGTTATGTCA
>CAXTSI010000435.1:0-7776 GCA_964246695.1 uncultured bacterium | reverse complement strand
AGTGGCCCAGATGATGGAGAAATTCGCTACGAATTAATGCAAAGTTGTACTAAGTTGTCCCCTTTGCGGGTAAAGTGGCGATACGGGTCTTCATAAGAAGAAGCTTGATTCTGGTTGAAATAAACTTGAACAGCAGGGTCTTGGGGTAGTTTGAGAATTTCTTTTGGTGAAGGCTTGAGGATGTTAACTAGAACAAACCCACCAATGAAAAGCAGTAATATGAAGACTGTTTTGGTAAAGCGCGAAAATTTGCGTTGGTGAGGAGTAATAAAATTTTTTAGGAATTTCATTTATAGTTATTGGGAGCATCCGGGTTTGGTAAATTGCCCACCCACAGACTAGAAGTCTGGGGCTACACGAACAAAGCCTGCCTTCGCAGGCTATATAATTCAATAAAGTTCAGTTAGTAGTATTCACGGACTGAAGATAGATCTCCCAACCCCCCGATGATTTGGGGGGCTTGTTCCCCCCTTTTAAAGGGGAGCTAGGGGGGATCAATGCCTTAACTGAACGGTATTGCTAGATAATTAGGTTTTTTCCAATGTGGGATGCACCCCAGTTATCAGATGATGTTTACTGAGTTGTGTTGTTCACCAGTATTGTTTTAAATAGAGGTAACAGCAATACGGTTATTGCGGAAATTCATTTAAAGAAGTGCAATTTTTTCTATAAATCACGCCAGACAAAATGTATAGTTCCTAAAATGGCGTGTGTCGATTTCGGGGATTGTATATGAGACGGATAATGGCAACTTTGGCAACGGATGGGAACGGATGTAACGGATAGGCAGTTTGTGAGTCTGTTGAAGAATCTATGAGGAATCTCTCCGTGAGATCTTCTACATCCGTTGTCCGTCACCTGGCTTAAGTATAAAAATAGGTGTACAAGTGGGTAACAAAACTACTCTTAAATCAAAAGGTTATGACTTAGGCATTGACAGATACAACCAACTGTGCATTATCTCTCGTTACAAGGCAGCAGCCCAGTAATGCTCTTGTGGGAGGCTCTGCCTCCCGTCACACGGGGAGGCTTTGCCTCCTCAATCACATGAAATAAGTGGAATAATGCGAAACGCTTGAATGGTAGGAATTACAGCAACTTCATGTTTAGTATTATATGTAACATCTTGACACGCTAACAACTGCTGAGTGTGCTTTACACACTCACAGGGATTACTGACAGCAAAAACTTTTATAAAACGAATGCTTGAAACACCTTGTCTTGCCAGTGGTTCAAAATGTCCATTCGTGGTCTGGATCATCAAGCGCAGCCTGTACGGAAGCTAAGTTAGCCAGTTCTTTGAATGGGCTTGCTTTAGCTATTTCTGTAATGGAATTCAAAGCAAAGGCTAGTTGTTCGTTATTGGCGGATGCCAATGCGTGATCTACCACAGCAAACAAAACGCGAAAGTTTTCGACACGTTCATCAAACGAGTGCTTAAGGTACTCCATCAGCAAATCTCGCCCTGCGTTTATCTTAGCGATTTTTTCTTTCTCCCAAGCATCGATTTCGCGTCGCTTAGTCTTTTCCTGCTCTGCAATTATCTTGTATTCTGTGTATGCTGAGACAATTTGCTGTAGGCATTCAGCAGGATTGATAGATTCTTTGAAAACAACCCTCTTGACCGACATCCCTAATTGCCTCCTAGAGTACGGTACTTGGCGTGGATTGTTGCACTGGCAGAATTTAGATGCCCTTCACTATCCAAAATAGGAGTTTTCATTATTTCTGCAAGTGCTTTCATCAACAATGCTACCTGTTGAAATTTGCTGGCATCTCTTTTTTTGTCAAATGATGGCTTGGACTCAAGTTCGTCAAGACCTGACCATGCAAGGTCGTTAAGAGATTCAAGTAACCCCCCTAACTCGTTAATCCGCCGTCGTACTTGTTGCAAAAAGTCCTCAGCAGCCTCAATCTTAGCGATCGCAATGTTGACTTCGGCTTCGTACTCTCGCGCCTTTGTCAAAGCTTTCTCTCCCTCACCAGCAAGCACAAATCCACCAATCAATACGGCTGGACCAACCGTGATACCACCTAATACAGCAGAACCAAGTGCCATGCCGCCGCCACCTGCTGCAAGTGAACCACCGCCTAACCATGCTAAGGTTGCATTCCAGGCTGCTGCACCGCTAAGACCTCCAATAAGTGTTCCGGTACTTGCCACTCCCACAGAAGTAGCAAGCCCCATAGCGCCGCCATATCCTGCGAATGCTGCTCTCATAGCCTTAGTACCGCCCATAAAAAACTGCTCAGTTTCGATTACCGCAGCTTTGTACTCTTTGACCTGCTGGACTGAGATACCGTCCAGCCCTTCTAGAAATTCCTTTTCATTTTTTTTATTCCGCTGACCAATACGTTCAATAAAGTCAACGAAGCGTCCAATTGTATTTTTTATGACATCGATCTGAAATTGACCATACTCTGCCGCAAATTCATTAGTAGCTTCCCAGTCTTCGTTGATTTGGTTGACAGCACTCTGATGAAGCTTTTGAGCGTATTCACCAATTTCCTTTGCCTGGTTCATGTTACCAATACCTTCGGTAGCTTTCACTCCACCAAAAACAGCGGAACCTAAAGCAATAGCACCTAGTATGAGTGGAATAGGCATAAAAATATTCCTGATTAAAGTTAGCTGTTAAAAAGAAACCTCTATAAGGTTTCCCGCTGAGGACACAAACACTACCTTCATCCAGTCATCAAATGATGTTTCCCGATTACTTCCTACTCTGCTGTTAAACCTGTAACTCTTGCCTCAAAACAGTCGCACTCAAACTCGACTGACAACCTAAACTTAATCTATTCATAATCCCTTGGTAATAAAATAATTACACAGCCTTTAGCTTAATTAGGTAACTTTTACCGTAATCACCGCTATGGAAACGATTGTCTTGGTGTAAGCAACAGTAGCGATCGGTCAGGCAGCGAACACTTGCTACTGATTGAAACCTTTAAGAAGTACGAGTAAAGTATTTTTTGAGACTTGATGACATGCAGAAATTCACTTCAAAGATTCTACTGAGTGTGGCAGTGGCATTGACGATTATCTTACTTGCGACACCATTAAAAGTTGGTCTCTCTCAAACTACCTCTCCCGCCGTCAACACGCTGACTTTTCATGGCGACCCTCAGCGCTTGGGATGGAACGCAGCGGAAACGGTTTTGACCCCAGACAGAGTATCTAGTGGTTCCTTTGGACCATTGTGGAACTCTCCCCAATTTGACTCGGTTGAGATCGGCGGAACCACATATGCGCCGCACCTTTACGCCTCTCCGCTTTACGTTGACAACGTGCTTCTGTCCGGCGGACAATTTGCGGACTCGACGGTAAATGCGGTTTTCGCTGCTACAAACAACGGCTTTGTCTATGCGGTGAATGCGTCACCTACGAGTGGCGACAATCCTATCGACGCTGGCACCATTCTGTGGAGTCAACGCTTGGGCACGCCTACGATCATTCCCGGTTTCGATGGGGACTTGCCCCTAGGGGTGTTGAGCACACCGATTATCGACCTCAACGCCTCACCCCCTCGCCTGTACGTCGCCTCAGTCGATGCGTCGGCAGGCTGGCAAGTCTTTGCGCTCGACTTAACCAATGGCAACATTCTGCCTGGGTGGCCGATCGCCATCAACGACGCGGTACTCGCTCCTGTCAATCAAAACGGTCCAGCCAAGTTTCAAGGAACCTTAGAAATGTCCCAGCGCGGGGCGTTGAACCTTAGCCCAGATCGCAATCTGCTCTATGTGCCCTTTGGCGCATATAACGACGGTGGCGCAGGCTGGATGGTCACCATCGACACGCTTAACGCTGTGCTGAAGAGCGCCTTTTCCGGTGCGCCGTCGTCCGTGGCAACTGCCAACGGGGGGATGTGGCCATCAGGTGGAGCCGCCGTAGATAACGACGGTCGGGTCTATGTGACCACAGGAAACAGCCCGACGGGGTCCGCTAACTCCACCGGTGTCTGGGGGCAGTCGTTGCTGGTGTGGTCGGGGCAACCGACCTTGCAGCTGACCGGGACATACACGCCGTTCAACTACTGTGAAATGGATGAAAACGACGTTGACTTGGCTGGGGGCGGACCGGTCATCCTACCTGAGTTGGATGCCTCAACCACGAGTACACCGCACTTAGTTACCTTTGGCGGCAAGCAGGGCAACGTCTACTTGGTCGATCGGGACAACCTCCCAGGCAGATTGGACCAGCGACAGCCTTGCAGCACTGACTCAACGACAGACGGTTCGCTGTTACCGCCCGATCCCCAACCGCAGTTCGGAACCCGTGGGCCACTTAACGTGTTTGGACCGTACTCGGAGAACTTCGGTGCCTCAGATTATGCAAAAGGGCGCACGACTCCAGCCTACTTCCAAGCAGCTGACGGGACGCCCTATTTGTTCGTTTCCGGCTCTAGTAAGGCGGCGGTGGACTCGATGACGACCGTACCGCCGTCCTTCGCAAGGTTGCGGATCGTGACTGCGCCTGACCAGCCAGCCTACCTAGCCGTTGACGCTACGGAGAACACCTTAGCGTTCCTCACCCCAGGTTCGCCGGTCGTAACCAGTAACGGCTCTAGTAACGCGGTTGTGTGGGTGCTGGTAGCCAACATCACTCGTTCGCAGTCTCTGACTGACAATAATGTGCCCCACCCGATCCTTTACGCCTTTGATGCCACCACCCTTTCTCCGTTGTGGAACAGCACTCCTGAGCAACTAAACGTGGGCGGCAAGTACAACGTCCCTGCGATCGCCCACGGCGTGGTGTTCGTCGGCACGGATCGCATTCAGGCGTTTGGGCTAGCTTCTCCAGAATCATAGGGGAAAAAGCTAATTGCTAATTGCTAATTGCTAATTGGGGAAGTGCTTGCGATTAGCCATTAGCCATTAGCCATTAGCTATTACCAACCTAGGGGATATTATAAGTATTCAAGCAGAGTACGACTCGTGCTCAGTGTGTTCTTATTAGAGAGTTTATGCAAATCTATCTAGATTACAGCGCTACCACTCCCACTCGTCCAGAAGCGATCGCCCTCATGCAAGCAGTCCTGACCACGCAGTGGGGCAATCCTACTAGTTTGCATGAGTGGGGACAACGGGCAGCAACGGTTGTGGAACAAGCGAGAATACAGGTTGCTGGTTTAATTAACGCCGACGTTCCAGAATCTATCATCTTTACTTCTGGGGGTACTGAGGCAAATAATCTGGCAATTATGGGAGTTGCCCGTTTGTACTCTAGACCGCAACATATAATTATTTCCAGTGTTGAGCATTCAGCTGTTGCCGAACCAGTACATTTGCTTACGTTATGGGGTTGGCAAGTCACGAAATTGCAAGTGGATGCTAAAGGAAGAGTTAGCCCTTCAGATTTAAAGGTGGCGCTACAAGATAACACCGTATTGGTGTCCGCGATCTACGGTCAAAGTGAAGTTGGTACAATTCAACCAATTGAGGAACTGGGAAATATTGCTCGTTCGCACAATGTTTTATTCCACACAGATGCGGTGCAAGTGGCAGGACGCTTACCTATAGATGTGCAAAAGCTTCCCGTAGATTTACTGAGCATATCTAGTCACAAATTTTATGGACCGCAAGGTGCTGGGGCGCTGTATGTGCATCCGGGTGTAGAGTTGGTGCCGCTGCTGGGCGGTGGGGGACAAGAAAGGCGATTGCGTTCTGGTACGCAAGCAGTACCTGCGATCGCCGGATTTGGCATAGCAGCAGAATTAATCAAGCAAGAAATGCCAACAGAAACACCCAGGTTAATTAAGTTACGCGATCGCCTGTTTGCCCAGTTAACTAACATTCCTGGTTTAATTCCCACAGGCGAACCCGAACACCGCTTACCTCACCACTTAAGTTTTTGCCTGAAACACGCCGATGGTGAAAAACTCAGCGGCAAAACTCTGGTGCGCCAGTTAAATTTAGCTGGCATTGGCATTAGTGCTGGAGCAGCCTGTCATAGTGGTAAACTTAACCCTAGCCCAATACTGTTAGCAATGGGGTATTCTGAAAAAGCTGCCTTGGGAGCAATTCGGATGACACTAGGGCGCGATACCACTGAAGCAGATGTGGATTGGGTGGCAATGGTTTTGAAGCAAGTGTTGGAAAGATTAAAATAAAAATTCGTAATTCGTAATTCGTAATTCGTAATTATTTTTCAGACGCAGATTTAAACACCTTTTTAATTACGAATTATGATAAAATCTAAAATCTAAAATTGTTTGAGATGGCTGAAATTCCAAAAACACTAGAAGATGCGATCGCCCAAGCCCAGGAAGCTACTCAAGCTGCACTCGCAGAGGGGTATACTCGGCTACAAGTTGAGTTACTATTCCCAGAACTCAAACCAATGCCTGTGGCACAGCAATTCCTAACACTATTTGAACAATACGGTTCTAAGCTCAAGGTTTTCTTTCCTGATGCTGGTGGTGCAGCCCTTGCCCAACGCGATTGGGCAGATGTATCATTTAAGATTTCTGATATTGGCAGCGGCAAAACTGGCAAAAAACAAAAAATTCAGCCAGAGGATGAAATTTTCTTATTTATTGCCCCTACTTCAATGGAAGTATTGCCATTAGAAAAGCTGTGTGAAGAAATAGGCGATCGCCCTTTAGTGATCTTAAATCCCCGCATGGAAGAAGCCGGTGCTGTTGGCATTGGTTATACGGCGCGACAAACTTACCAGCGTTTCATTAGTAAACTAGAATCCTGCTACTACCTGCGTCCTATATTTGAAGAAGCAGCAGTATTCCGCTGCTATCCCGGACTTTGGGAAGTTTGGCTAGAGACTGGCGGCGAGTATCAAAAGATAGCAGAATTACCGCAAAAACCCTCAGGTGATGAATTGGATGCGATCTTGATCAAAGGACAACCGCAAACACTAGGAGAAGCTGCTTCAGCCAAAAAGTCCAGTATCTTCCGGAGCATGCAACGGTTCTTAAGGGCGTTGAGTAGTTAAAAGAAAGCAGGAAGATAGTGTCAAAATGACTACAAAAATTAATGCTTGTTTATAAGTAGACAGACACAAATACTCTCGAACCGCTACAAGATTACCTATATTTCTCTACTGTTGATCTATGTGTACTCTGCGCCTCTGCGGTTTGTTAAATCGGTAATCGAACGGCGGTTCGAGAGTAACTCTAAAACATTTGTGGAAATAATCATTAACCGCTCGATCAAGTCTACCCAAAGCTACCCATCTCCGAACATTGCTCTATTTGAGTTACAAATTTGTCAGCCCTCAGAAACCCGGTAACTCTTACGAAACCGGGTTTCTAGGCGTTCGCGAATCATTTATGACTCCTTTAGAGACGCTATATCATTATCTGGGCGATCGGGTTTGAGCCTTCGCCAACGTTTTAACTGGCAGGCGATAACAAAAACTGTTATCATAATGTCTATTATGGTTATAAGGAAACAGCATATGAATGTCTCCCTGACGCCTGAGTTGGAAGCGTTTGTTAAAACTCAACTTGAATCCGGCTTGTACCACTCGCAAAGCGAGGTGATCCGTGAAGGTTTACGCTTGTTAAAGCGTTTTAGTGACTATTCGCAGGAATATAAATTATGGCTCAATGAACAGATTGCTAGTGTGGTGTGGTGGAACAACTCCGAATATCTTTCCATGCTTTACAGCCTGATACTCGATTTTTGACCGAAGTTCAAACCAACTCGCGCTACTAATTGCTCTATTAAGACCTACTTTTCTTGATTGACCATTGTTTACGTACCAGGGTAAACGCATCTAAATTTATTTGACAAATCGCCAATTGTTTGCGTTATGTG
>CAXTSI010000434.1:0-7781 GCA_964246695.1 uncultured bacterium | reverse complement strand
AACCAACAACTAACAACCAACAACTAACAACCAACAACCAACAACCAACAACTAATCTCAATTAGTATGCAGAGTTTTCAACTTTACGAACGCGCCTCTACAGTTCCAGATAAATCCTACACTCGTGGGGATTGGCAGTCAGGATATGAATCCCTAAAGCAAGAGTTTGATTATTGGATTGATGATGTAGAAGGACAAATTCCGCCGGAACTGCACGGTACCCTGTTTAGAAATGGTCCAGGGTTGTTGGATGTCAATGGGCAACGTATTCATCACCCGTTTGATGGCGATGGGATGATTAGCCGCATAACTTTCTCCAATGGTCGTGCCCACTTCCGCAACAGCTTTATCCGCACCAGTGCCTATGTGGAAGAACAAAAAGCTGGCAAAATTCTTTATCGCGGCGTTTTTGGTACGCAAAAACCTGGTGGTTTGCTGAATAACGCCTTTGACTTAAGACTGAAAAATATTGCCAACACCAACGTGATTTACTGGGGAGGTAAACTGCTAGCGCTTTGGGAAGCAGCTGATCCCCATCGTCTCGACCCTTACACGTTAGAAACTTTGGGCAAAGAAAACTTCAACGGTGTTTTGTCCGAAGGCGAAGCTTTTGCAGCACATCCACGCATTGACCCTAGTTGCGCTCAAGATAATGGTGCGCCTTGCTTAGTAAATTTTTCCATTAAGCCGGGACTATCCTCAACAATTACTATCTTCGAGCTAGACCTCACAGGCAAGGTAGTACGAAAGTACTCTCACAGTATTCCGGGTTTCTGTTTCATCCACGATTTTGCAATTACTCCTAATTACTGTATATTCTTTCAAAATCCAGTCGCCTTCAATCCCATACCTTTTGTCTTGGGAATGCGTGGTGCAGGTGAATGTGTGAAGTTTCAGCCAAATCAACCGACTCGCATTGTGGTTATTCCCCGTACCCCTCAAACCCCCCCTCTGTCCCCCCCTTACAAGGGGGGGATGCCGAAGGCAGGGGGGGTACAGATTCTAGAAACTAAATCAGGTTTTGTCTTTCACCACGCTAATGCTTTTGAGGTGGAGGATGAGATTGTTATTGACTCGATTTGCTACGAATCTTTTCCAGAGGTGAAACCAGAAAGCGATTTCCGGGAAGTTGATTTTGATGCTCTTAAGCCTGGGCATCTGTGGCGGTTTCATCTTAACCTTAAGGATAAAACCGTGCAGCAGCAGTTGATTGTTGGTCACTGTTGTGAGTTTCCCACCATACATCCTGACAAAGTGGGACGCCCATTACGCTACTTTTACATAGGTGCGGCACATACAGATACTGGTAATGCTCCGTTGCAAGCATTTATGAAAGTTGATTTAGAATCGGGAGAACGACAAATTTGGAGTGCTGCACCCCGTGGTTTTGTCAGTGAGCCAGTTTTTGTCCCACGCCCTGGTTCTGAAAAGGAAGATGATGGCTGGTTGCTGGCTTTGGTTTACGACTCCACACACCATCGCTCAGATGTGGTGATTTTAGATGCAAGTGATTTTAATAAAGGAGCGATCGCCCGTTTACACCTAAAGCATCACGTTCCTTACGGTTTACATGGGAACTTCACGAATGAGGTGTTCGTGCCAAATAGCTAAAAATGCCTCCCAGAGATACCATTCACCAAATTGTAAAACAAGCCATTATTAAAGATGGATGGAGTATCACAGACGATCCCTACGTGATTTCGTATGGCGATCGCTTTTCGTTTCAATGAGGTACAGCCTTTCTCTTGTGGGATGGGCTTCCAGCCCGTCCTTTCCATGGGCGGGCTGGAAGCCCACCCCACAAGATATGTACCTTACCAATACGGTAACCGCTATATATGCTCATTTTAAGTTCCCTGCTTAGCAGCGCGGCGTGCCAAAGACATAACAGCAGGACGTCCTGTAGCCGTAAGTGAAAAGCCTAATCCTAAACGGAAGATTTCGGGCATATAATAATCATCTTTTTCACGAATGACTACACCGTTATCTTCCAATATCTTCATTTCTTCTACAGATAATTGTAGTTGCTCCCGCGTAAAAGGGATTTTCCGGTCTTCTTCGCCAAGTCCGCGCAATTTCGTGAAAATATCTTTCAAAGCAGTATTTTGTAGCTCTATTTCCGCAATTTTTTCAGTGCTGCATTCAGGTAAAGCAGCCTTAATAGCTTTGGGGACAAGAATGCGATCTTGTGAGCGATCGTCATTAACAGACTCTCTTGCTGCTAAATTAAGAAGACGTACTAAAAAATCTTCTGCTTCTGCAGTTTCTGCGAACACAAGTTTTTTAGTAACGTCTCTGAGAGTTTCTCTTTGAAATTTTAAAGTTGGAAGGTTTTCCTTAATAGTTTGACTACGCTTGGTGGGTAATAAATCCAGCAATGGACGTACAGCATCTACAATGCCTGAACGATTAAGCCGAGTGATTACCTCTTCCCACGTTGAGGGTAAGACCTGCAAAGGCGGACTTTCCTCTGTTTCCTCCAAAATTACTGGTAAATTTGTCTTTGAGTCCTACAAATTACTTTGTAGAATCTGCTCTACTAACTAACAAGCTAGCGTCTTTGCGCCTTGGCGTGAGATGATTATAACTAGCCCAAATAAGCCTTTTTCACTCGCTCATCATTAATTAATTCCGACGCTGCACCTGCTAAAGTAATACAACCAGTTTCCAGCACATACCCACGATTAGCAATTTGTAGAGCAAGGTTAGCGTTTTGTTCAACCAGAAGAATAGTCACGCCTGTAGTCCGCAGGTTTTCAATGATTGCAAAAATTTCCCGAACTATCACAGGTGCTAAACCCAAACTAGGCTCATCTAACAGCAAAAGTTTAGGTCTACTCATCAAAGCACGAGCGATCGCTAACATTTGTTGTTCGCCACCGCTGAGAGTTCCTGCTAATTGATTGCGCCTTTGCTCCAAACGCGGAAATATCTCGAATTGACGCCTAACATCAGCTTTCACCTCTGCTCGATCAAAGCGAATATAAGCACCCAATAGTAAGTTGTCAAAAACTGTCTGCCGCGCTAAAACTCTACGTCCTTCAGGACAATGAGCAATACCTATTTGCACAACTTCATGCGGTTGACGACGAATAATGTTACGTCCATTGTAGATAATTTCGCCGCGAGTAGCATTAACTATTTTAGAGATAGCGCGGAGAGTAGTACTTTTCCCAGCACCATTAGCACCAATCAGACTAACAACCTCACCTTTTTTAACCGTCAAATTAATATCTTTTAAAGCTTCAATACCACCATAATTAACATAAAGGTCTTTAATTTCTAAAATTGTCAAATTATCTTCGTCCATCTTTATTTTAATTAATCAGGAAATGTATTATTTTAAATAATGTTGTACTTTACTCCACCCAACAACTAACAACTAACAACCAACAACCAACAACTCCCTATTATTCATTTCCCAAATACGCCTCAATTACAGCTGGGTCATTTTTGACAACAGATGGTTCACCCAAAGCAATTAATTGACCAAAATCTAAGACTGCAATGCGATCGCACAACCCCATAACCAAAGGTACATGATGCTCAATCAAAATTATCGTTAAATTGAAGCGATCGCGCAAGTTGCGGATAAATAAACTTAGCTGCTGTTTTTCGCGATCGTTCATCCCTGCAGCGGGTTCGTCGAGAAGCAAGATTTGCGGTTCTAGGGCGAGGGCGCGGGCAATTTCCAAGCGTCGTTGGTCGCCGTAAGGGAAGTTGGTGGCTTTTTCGGTCATGCGATCGCGCAAGCCAACAAGATCTAACAATTCTAAAGCTTTCTGCTGACTTTTGTGTTCCTCTTGGGCAGCTGGTGGTATTCCCAAAACTCCTTTGATCGTACCACTCTTAGTATGTAAATGACGCGCTATTATAACATTTTCTAACGCCGATAGTTCACCAAACAAGCGAATATTTTGGAATGTTCGGGCGATACCTAAACCAGCGATTTGATAGGGACGCAACTGGGAAATTTCTCCACCTTGATAAAGTAATTGCCCACTATTCGGCGTAATTAAGCCCGTAACTAAATTAAATAAGGTTGTCTTACCAGCACCATTAGGACCAATAAGTCCAAATATCTCATGTTTGTTGACTGTAAAAGATACATTATTCACCGCCACTAAACCACCAAAGCGGCGAGTCAGGGCTTTTGCTTCTAATATCGGCGATTCAGGTTGGGTTGTAGTCATTTTATTTAGATAAGCCATCTCTACGCTTGCGTTTCTTCAATAAATTTGGCGTAACCAAACCTTGGGGGAAAAAAATTGTGCCGAAGACAATCAATAATCCAAAAATAATTAATCTACCATCTCGCAAAAATTGCGCTAGCCAGGTAGGTAACCCGCCTGTATCTGCTACAATTCGCAAAATTTCTGGCAATGCTGTAAATACCATACCTCCTACGACCGGTCCTAGAAAAGTTCTGGAACCACCGATTAATACAAAAGTTAAGTAGATAATACTGGCATCAAAAGTACCTTGACGAGCATTCCAGGTATTTAGAAAGTGGGCGCTCATTGCACCAACCACACCTGCGAGAATAGCCCCTAAGGTGAAAGCCAAAACTTTGTAGTAAGTCGAGTTAATTCCCATCGCACCCGCAGCTAATTCATCCTCGCGGATAGCTGTAAATGCTCTGCCGACTCGAATACGTTCTAGACGGTAAAGCAATACCATACTAACTATCAGTAATGGTAGCGCAATCCACAAATATTCGATTGGTGTTTGGAAAGGTTGAGGAATGCCAAAAATGCCGACAGCACCGCCTGTAATTTCTAGATTTAGGGATAATACTCGCAGGATTTCCACTAAAGCGATGGTGGCGATCGCCAGATAAATCCCTCGCAGCCGCAACGCTGGAATTCCCACCGCTACACCCAACAAACCAGAAACAACACCAGCAATTAACATCTCCAATAACAGTAGAGGAATCGGAAATAAACCACTAGTAGAAGTAAATACTTTTGTGGAGAGAATTGCTGCTATATATCCACCACCAGCATAAAATCCCGGACTAGCCATAGACAACTGTCCAGCCATAAGTGGTAAGTACAAAGATAGCCCCAGCAGCGCCCCCAGTACCATAGAGACGATCAAAGACCCGTAAGTAGCAAAAAATTCAGACATAAAGTAATTGGGGAGGTAAAGAATTAAAAATTAAAAATTAAAAATTAAAAAGGGGAATCCTTCATTTTTAATTTTACATTTTTAATTTTTAATTTATTTCACTACACTTTTTGAATAAATCGACGCCCTAGTAAACCTTGGGGTCGAACTAATAACATAATAAATAGAATGCCAAAGGCAACAGCATCTTTATAGCCAGAGTATTCACCTGGTACAAACGCCTCCACCAACCCAATGAGCAAGCCTCCCAACACGGCACCGGGAATACTCCCCAAACCACCTAAGACAATGACAGCTAAACCCCGCAACCCAAAACTAATACCAAAGTACGGTCCAGCAATACTAACACTAGAAGCAACTAAAGTTCCCGCCACGCCTGCCAAAAAACTGCTGATAAAAAATGTTAGAATAATATAGCGATCGGTGTTAATTCCTAACAAACTAGCAGTTGTGGGATCTTCTGCGATCGCCTGCATTGCCTTACCATATTTAGTACTGCTAATAAAATAGGTGAGGATTGCTACAATTACCATCGATACAGCAAAAATCACCACTTGAACCGTGCGAATAGGAATTGGGTTTTCTGGAGTGCCAAAGTTGATAGCGGGTGGCAAATTGCCGTAAGTGTTGGCGGGAAAAGTGTAACTTTCTGCCCCAACTAAATACTGGATTAAGTTAACAATGACTACTGATACACCCAAACTGGAAACCACCGTCAGCAACGAATCAGAACCCGAACGCCGCAAAGGTTGAAAGGCAATACGTTCCATCGCCACCCCAACCAGTCCCGCAAAAGTACTTCCCAAAATCAAGGCTAGAGCAAATGGTAATTGTACAGGCAGTTTTCCATTAGCCAGCAATCCATTAAAGCCAAAAACACCACCCATGAGTGTATAAGTCAAATATGCACCCAAGGTAAAAATTGCGCCATGAGCTAAATTAATGATGCCTAAAATTGAGTAAACAAGGGTGTATCCCAAGGCAAAAATGGCATAGACACTGCCTATAGATAATCCATTCAAAAATTGTTGCAAAAACAGAGATATATTCATGTTGCAACTATTTTAGAAAGACAAATTTACCATTATTTCCATCTTTGTCTACCTTGAGTTGGGAGACATAAAACTCTTTCTGAACGATATCACGTCCTGGAGTGAAAGAAATCTCTCCCAGAGGAGTATCGTACTTTCCTATTAGTCGTTGCTTGTTTAATTCAGTACGCAGTTTATCGAGGGGCATTGTGCTAATTTTAGTCTTTTTGTCTAAAGCTTTCAAAGCTTCTACATACACTTGCACTGCCGCAAAAGATTGAGCGCTGAATTGGGCTGGTTCCTTTTTATATTGGTCAACATAGGCTTTGTGAAATGCTACATTAATTGCTCCAGGATATTCAGGACTGTAAGCTTGAGCAACCAATACACCATCACAAAGCGCTTTGCATATTGAGAAGATATTAGGTGTGTTAAAGCCATTACCACCAACAATGATGCCTTTATAACCTAGTTCTCGCAGTTGTCTAACTAAGTTACCTCCGTCCGCAGCCAAACCAGATATAATTACTAAATCGGGTTTTAAGTTCAGCCCATTGGTGGCTGGAGCTTGAAAGTCGGTATCAGTGGTTTGGAACTTTTGAACTGTTACCAATTCTAGCCCTTGAGCTTTAACTGTTTGCTGAAAAATTTCTGTTTCCGACTTGTTAAACGCATCATTTTGAGCGTAAAAAACTGCTACTTTCTTAATTTGGGGATTCTGCTTGAGCGCAGCTTTCACCGAATTAGGAGCTACGATAGAAACAGGTGCAGATACACGAGAAACGTATTCACCAATTTCGGGAATTCCTTTTGCTGTATTTGATGCTCCCATAACTGGAACTTTCGCACGGTTGGCAATGGGGTCAGCACTAAAAGCTTGCTGTGATAAAGTAGGACCAACAATACCAACAACTTTATCTTTATTAATTAAAGTTTGAAAAGCATTAATTGCTCCGGCTTCATCACCGCCAGTATCTTGCATGACCAATCTAATGGGAGTGCCGTTGATGCCACCGCGCTCGTTATAATACTTCTCAGCCATCTTGGCTCCCACAAATCCCTCTTGACCAAGTAACGCCACGTTACTAGTTTGTGCCAAGGCAATACCGATGGGGATAGCACCAGATGTACTGGTTGTTGTTGAGGCGTTAGTCGCGGAATTGGTTTTGTCGTTAGTATTCGTGTTAGCGCCGCCGCCGCAGGCTGTAAGCAGTATAGCACAAGTAGCGAATAATGCGGTTGTCGTCGTCTTTTTTTTCATGGACGAATAATAAAGTGGTTATTGAATGATCTCTATTTCACCATGCAAAGGCAAAGGAACAAAAGTGTTTTTCAACATGATTACACAATTGAGCGTTGCTGAATTCGAGTATGAACTGTGTTTTTGCGCCTCGGCAAACTGGTAAAACCACCGCAATGCTGGCGCTGGCGAAACAATTAACGAAAAGTGGAGGCTCTTTAAAGGGCTAGTCCAAGATTTCAGTTCAACACAAATTACAAAACTTACGCAAAAATTGCCAAAAAGCTGAAGAGCGGATTTCATTCGGGTTGACCACAATATAACTGTAGGGGCGCGGTTTCCGCGCCCTTACAATGTCGTCAATTCAATTGAAAACTGCT
>CAXTSI010000433.1:0-7783 GCA_964246695.1 uncultured bacterium | reverse complement strand
CAACAAAAACTTCAATTAAGCGGTTGGAGTTCTCATGTGGCATAAGTGGAGACATGATTTCTACTATTCCATTTTCATAGGCGAGTCGGTTTTTACGCTCAGACCCCGTTTCAGCAAGCATAAGTTTAAACGTTTGCCAGCTAATGTTTTCAAGTACAGTCCTAGTCTCTGCAAATGTTGCTGTTGTCACCATGATTCAACTGTAGAACGCCGCGCGTTCATACATTGTTTTTCGGAGATGTCTATTTGATTTCCACGCCAAGAGGGACAAGGCAGACTTGGAGGACAAGGAACACTTGGGAGATGTGTGATATCATGTCCGTATAAACAATTACGATATACCGCCAAGCCCCCGTCCCCTCTCCCATACTTGGGAGAGGGATGCCCAGAGGGCGGGGTGAGGGTTCATATAATAAGTCATTAACCGGACATGATATGAGCATCTCACTTAGGATTGCTATACAATTACCTAGAATAATTTTTAAGAAAATTGCCCAAAAACACCCAAAGTCAACACCCTAGTACACGACGGCGGAAATAAAGCTACCATTCACAATTGCTAGAAAGCCTGCAACGCAAGCTTTTCTAATTTTTAATTTTTAATTTTTAATTCCGCTACGCGGTACTAGATTCCCCCCGTTGTAGCGCCTGCCGTACACACGAATAGGGTGTAGCATTTTGGCGAAGGTATTAAATACCCTAACGTTTTGGGGAATTAGCGCCTACAGTTTGTTGTTGATTACACAGCTTATCGGGAATATCTTGACGAATCTGAGCCAATTCTGTAGAGGGTTTTTCTACAGAGTAAGCTTGCTGCAACGCATCTGACCACAACTGATTTTGGACGAAGTAATTGGCTTTGGCAAGAGCGATCGCTTCATTATTAACTTTTTTTGCTTTGAGTTGATTTTCTAAAGTATTCAAATCGGTGGTGATGCGTTCACGAAGTGACTCCTTCGGAGTATCGCGTTGTTGTGCATCCATCACCTGAAAGGAAACCAACTTACTGGGAGACTCACCTTCAAACACCAGCCAGTCGTATGTTTGACCTGGTTGCAGCGCCTTTCCTGTATAATTTGTACTCTGCGTCCCTGCTACAGTTTGACTCCACAAGTCTTCATTACTACCTGCTGTCCGCACTGCTATTTTTTGCACTGAACCTTTCCAGATAAATATAGGGCGATCGCTCCAAACAATTCTACGTTGGGTTGGAGCATCTGGAGAAATCATACAGATATCATCAACTGTGGGACGGGAACCACCTTTGCGCGGTTGTACGGGAGGTTTCTTGCTAAACTTACATCTTGCACCACCGCCAGAAACCGGGTTTCTTGCAAATCGGTAAAACTGAAACCCTCGACTTTTCGTTTAGAAACCCGGTTTCTCTAACCTTGTTGAGAATGGTGCAAGATATCAGTAAACAAAGCCTGAGAAATATTTGTCCAAGAAAAGATTTGTTGTATTGGGGTTTTATTAACACTTTGAGCTTGATTGGGTGAAATACTTAAAGCTGTGGCTGATAACAGTAAAGTAGGCAGCAAAAACTTATTCATTAACTTTTCTCCTCAACACAAATGGTAGAACATAAATCCACAAGGTTGCAGACGGTAAAAACCAAGGTAAAAGTACCGCAGTTGATGAAGTGTAAATCTGCAAGCTGATTAATCCGTAAATAGTTGTGATTATACTTACTAGTATTAAACTTGAAAAGCGATGATATTTTCTTTGTCGCAACAAATACATCGTTTTTCCCAACAAGATCGCTAACCCAATCATCCACAAATCGGGAATCGGCACAACTAATCTTTGATTCAGTAAATGATGTACCATATATGTATGATATTCACCACCTGTAAAAACTTGACTTTGGTTAACGGGATTTTCTTGACTTCGCCAGTAAGCAACTGCTGCTGGTAGTTCAAAATTATCCTCCTTATCTTGCGATACACCTGCTTCCCCATATCCCCCAGGTGCAACAATCACAACTTGTTTTTGCAAGTTAGGGAAAGTGGATTTTTTCGCAACTCCCTGTAAGGGCGGGGTGACCCCGCCCCTACGCACTCCTTCCTCCAATAATTTCCAAGCGGGGATAGAATTGTATACCCACTCAGGGGGAATGGAAAAGTCTATAATTGGGTGCAACCACATTTGACCAATCCAATAACTCAAGGCTGTCAGTGGTTGCAGACGCGATCGCTCTGATGTGAAAATCGTTTTATTGTCAGCCGCGCTTATCTGTTGCAAAAAATCTCTCTGACTGTTTAATTGTGGCTGTGGCGCATTAGTTCGTTGCTGTAACTGATGGGAAATAGCCAACAAGCCAGCGAAAAACAAAGGCTCTTCGTGAGACTTGACAATCGGGAACAGTTGCATATATCCTGGCAGAACATCGATTTCGCCTTGCAAACTCCAGTTTGGACTAGCAATATCAGGTAAAACGTTCAGCCATTCGCCATTTTTAACGCGGGTTGTAGTAAATACAAATGTTGTCGGGTTTGGAGTTTTAACCGCTGCTTGTAGAGATTGTGCGAGAATGCGATCGCTTTTTCCTTGATGTCGATCTAGAGAATAATCTATACCGACTACCCTGGCTTTTGCATCTGTAAGTTTATCCACCAGACGCGCTAAATATTGGCGATCCATTGGTTTGGGGTTAGATATACCTGCATCTCGAATAGATTTTTCATCAATTTCCACCAATAAAACCGGAGGAGTAGTTACCTTTTCAACTTGATTTGTAACTTGACGATATATCGCCTGTGCCAGTACGCGCCGTTCTAATAAAAATTGCTGCACAGGTAGTTGTAAACTAATTAATATCAGAGATGAGAGGGCGATCGCTTCCCGACGAGTCGGTATCAAATTTTTGAGTTGTTGTTTGAGTCCAAAAGGTTCGAGACGAAATAACGGCGCTTCTGGATGTCGAAACAAAGAAAGAATTAAGTAAGAACTCGGATAAGTCAGATTTTTTTCTAACTTCAGATACTCGCAAGCAGCTAATATTGATTCGTGAACATCTTTATATTCTGTCAAAGCTTGCAAAAACAAAACGAAAAATTCTTCAGCGACGCGGTTATGAATTGGTTCTCGCATGACTGCAACTTGACTCAAACCCAAGTCAATCAGTTTATTTGCGATACTCAAACCACTGCAAGAATTGAATATTGCAAACTGCAATCCGCGTTCTCTCGCAACAGTCAAAGATGGTACTATTTCGCTGAGTGATAAAGTCACGTTAGGGGCTATAGAGAACTCTCCTCCTGTTAAACTAGTTTCATTTGTTGGACATCGGCGCGAAATTCCTTGAGTTTCAGCAAGCGAGTCACTGCATCCTGTGCGCGTAGTCCCAAACGCTTGGCAATTTCTGCCATTGGCACTTTCTCACAGTAGTTGTAGTGAAGTGCTGTGAGGAACTTTCTTGCCTTTTCCTCGTCCTTACGTTGTAGTTGTCTCACCCGTGATTGAATCGTCATTGTCAATGCTTGATCTAAGCTTGCTTGAAACTGCGGACGATAAGACTCTAAAAACTCAACTTGTTCCTCTTGATCCCAAGAGTTAGCATCAGGAGACGGGATACGCTCAAGTAAGCTATTATACTCATTACCAGCAGCATCCAGAGATTTTGTGGGGAGATAACCACCCCGGACATGAATCCGGTACTGTCGCAGGCGCTTAGCAAGGTTTTGCAGTTGTCTCACCATAATTTCACTCTCCTGCTTCTGGTTAGTCTTACCTTCGAGACGTTGGGAGATTTGTTGCAGTTGTTGAGTTGTTGGTATAGTACATTGTCCCCTAATTCCTCTAGCACGTTTTTGCAGGCGATCGGCACGGTAGACAGCGTGATATGCTTCTAAAAGTTCTTGCGCCTGCTTGATTTCCGCAGGTGTGAGAACGTGGAATTCGCCCAAAATTCGCTGTAGCTGTTTTGGTTGAGTATCATTGAGAATCGCCCAATCACTGATGAGATAAACTCCGCACTCCAACAAAAACCGATTTAGTGCAGGATGCTGTTTTACCCTTCTGCTTGTCCAGGTTGTGAGACTGCTTTGTTCTGGGTCAAAACTCTGTAAAATTTCTCTAGAAAAGGAATTATAGGACGTTGGCGGTTGTAAGCTACCATCATCATTGAGGACATATGGCAGTAAGTCACGACAGGTGAACCCATGAACAGCACCAAACTGGATTTCCAGTTGTAAGCAAACTTGCTCAATTTGCCAGGAGATGAAGCAGAGTAGACAACGTTCTGCTATAGCGCGCCTTTCACTATTGGCAGCATCCCTTACCCATCTTAGTAGCTGTTGCTGGATATTGTCAGAAGACACATCACTTTTAGATGGGAACTCAGCTAGCACCGAGGCTAAAAACGCTTTGGCTGGTGCAATTTCCAGGATTTGGCGATTTCCAAGCGCATCAATTCTCACGCATTTCCAGTATTTTGATTTAGTCATTAACTTTGGATAAATGACTCTGGACTTTTGACACAACTCAAATATTTTCCCTCCTGTGGTCTGAATTCCTCATTAATTTTTAAATCCAGGCTGATTAAGCTTATGCAGTTTTGCCAAATACAATATTCCTTTCAATTTCTGGCTGATAGTTTACTACCCCGATGAGTTATAAGTTATAAAGAAACTCCCTACTCCCTACTCCCCACTCCCCAAATCTGTGCAAGGCTTCCTCAATCTCAACAAACCATTTGACTGGACTTCCCACGACTGTGTGGCGCGGGTGCGAAAACTGTTGCGCCTCAAGCGGGTGGGACACGCTGGTACTTTAGATCCAGCAGCTACTGGGGTGTTACCAATAGCACTTGGTAAAGCAACAAGATTATTGCAGTATCTTCCAGGAGAAAAAGCTTATAAAGCAACTATCCGTTTGGGTGTACGGACTACAACTGATGATTTGCAAGGCGAAGTTATCACTTCTCAACCGGGTGTTCTGTTAAGTAAAGAGGCGGTTCAAACAGCACTGCAACAATTTAAGGGCAAGATTTCGCAAATTCCACCGAATTACAGTGCTATTCAAGTGCAGGGGAAACGCTTGTACGACTTAGCTAGAATTGGGGAAAATGTGGAAGTCCCAGCACGGATAATAGAAGTAAACCAGATAGAAATTTTGGATTGGCGATTCGGAGAGTTTCCGGAATTGGATCTAGCGATCGCCTGTGGTCCGGGTACATATATTCGGGCGATCGCTCGCGATTTAGGTACTGTCTTGCAAACTGGTGGTACTCTCGCGGCGTTAACACGGACTGAAAGTAGCAGGTTCTACTTAGCAGATAGTCTTACCTTGAGCGATCTCGAAGCACAACTGCAAACCGGAACGTTTCAACCGATGCTCCCGGATGCACCGTTGCAGCATCTCGCACATATTACCTTACCAGCAACTGCTGCTCAGAAATGGTGTCAAGGTCAGCGCATTCCTGTAACTCTTGATGTTTCAGAAATGTTGCGGGTTTACGATGAAGATAAGCGATTTGTGGGAATTGGTAAAGTCATGAATTTAGACACTGGAGTTATGCTAATTCCGTCCATGGTATTTGAGCCAATTTGATTTCTCCCTGAGTACCGTTCGACAAAGAATAACCATACCGTAGGGGCGCGGAAACCGCGCCCTTACATAGGGGCGCGGGTTCAATTGAAAACTGCTGTAAAAGATGATATTTCTATGCTTTGTGAGGTTATGCAAAATATCAGGTTTTCAGTAGGGAGCAATTGCACTTGCTCATGAGTGGGTACCGGGTAACTCGGACGGTTCACCAATTTTCGGCGACACAGAAGGCATTGTTGGATTCCCAACAACCAACGCATCGCCATGGATGTAAGGGCGGGGGAACCCCGCCCCTACCGTGAAATTCTGCACCTACTTCATAACCCATGCCAATATCAGTCGCTAGATGTCTAAGCAACGATGTGGATGAAAGCGGCAATGTCGCTGAAGGACAGTTGCGATCCCTGCACAGCAAGGTATCCAAAGAACCACCTCCCTATGGTATCTTGAGGACGAAACAAGGTGTCAGTAAAATTCATGGCTTTTTGATGGAAGTGAGATGTAAAAAGCTTGACTCTCCTTCGCCACACTGAGACTATTAGTTGGAAAAATACAGCGCAGATGATCCTATGTCTCAAAAAGTTAAAGATCCGATCCTTGACTATTATCGCAAAATTACAAAGTCAGACTACCTGCACTACGGATACTGGAATTTAGACGAGGAGTTAAAAGTTGAAAATTTCCATCGAGCACAAGAAAGATACATCAAACATTTAATTTCATTTATCCCCCAAGGCGTTCAAACAGTTCTAGATGTTGGCTGTGGAATTGGTGGAAATGCAGTTTTGCTACGAGATAAGGGTTTTCAAGTTGAAGCTTTGTCTCCAGATATAGCTCAAGAAAAAGCATTTAAAGGTAAAGGTGAAATTCCCTTTTATTTAACTAAGTTTGAGGATTTTGAAACAGATAAGAGATATGACTTGATTTTAATGAGTGAAAGTTCTCAATATATTCGGATAAAAGAGGGATTTGAAAAATGCCGTACCCTCTTAAATAGCAATGGAAATTTGCTGGTTTCTGACTATTTTTTGAGAGAGAAGTTCGATGATAATAATCTCTTTGCAATTTGTACTCACCAAAAAAATGAGTATTTAAAAGCTGCAGAAGAGTTTGGCTTTGAGATAGTTAAAGCTGAGGATATTACATCGAGAGTAACACCAACTTTAGATCTAGCAATGTCAAAATATCATGAATACGTCCTACCCACTTTAGAACTATTCAATGACCTTTTACTAGGTTGGGCACCAATTCCATACAAAGTTGTGAAATTCCTTGCTAAAAAGCCGTTGTCAAACTTAGAAAAGCAACTGCAACTAATGGATAGTCAGCAGTTTATGAAACATAGACAGTACATGATTTATTTGTTTAGTTTGACCTAAAGCCAGATGAAAAACTGAGCATCGCACCTTGCACTGTCTACCCGCATGATATGCTAGGATGTCAGACGTGAGGTTTTAGATCAATTCTCGGTTTCTTAAAAGGTAAAAAAAGGTGAGGTGGAAGCAGTGGCTGTTGCTATTGTTATGGCTGGTAATTGGTACTGGCTTGCGCTTAACTCAGCTAGATGCGAAGCCCCCTTGGACTGATGAGTTTTCCACTATCGTTTTTAGCCTGGGTAATAGTTTTCGCACCGTACCGTTAGATCGGGCGATCGCCCTCGATGTCCTCTTGCAACCAATGCAACCCAACCCTAATGCAAGCGTCACCGATGTGCTTCAGCACTTGAAGAGCGAAACTAACCATCCACCACTCTACTTTGTATTAGCTCATTGGTGGATGCGGCTGTTTTCTCCGGCTTTTGGAGGCTTAGCTTCTGTATGGGCAGAGCGATCGCTTAGTGTTCTCTTCGGTGCTTTGTCCATCCCAGCTATTTATGGGTTAAGCTGGCTTGCCTTTCGCTCCCAGACGGCGTCCCAGTTAGCTGCTGCCATGATAGCGGTTTCCCCCTACGGCATCTTTATCGCCCAAGAAGCACGTCATTACACATTGTTAATTTTATGGGTAATTGCATCCTTTAGCTGTTTGGTAATTGCCACAAGGCACATTCAACACCACACACCCATACCCCTCTGGATTATAGTTATCTGGGTCTGTATAAATATTTTAGGTATTTCCACTCATTATTTTTTTGTTCTCGCCCTTGGCACTGAAGCTTTTTGGTTGATTGTACTTGGTTGGCGTCAGTGGACAGAGGACAAGGAGACAAGGGGAGTAGGGGGAGTAGGGGGAGTAG
>CAXTSI010000432.1:0-7794 GCA_964246695.1 uncultured bacterium | reverse complement strand
CTCATCTCCCTCATCTCCCTCATCTCCCTCATCTCCCTCATCTCCCTCATCTCCCCCTACTCCCCACTCCCTATTATTCAAGAAACTCTAAAAAATAATTGCAAGTAAGTAGACAAAATCGATTCGCCGCTAAACAGAGTTATGACTGCTCCCAAAGCGAGGAACGGACCAAAAGGCATCTTTTGTCCCCATTTTTGAGGCCACAAGGCTCTTCGATTGAAGCGATTGCCGTGCCGTGATAGTATAATTGTAGATCCACCAACTATCGCTCCCACTCCACAGGCAATAAAAGTAGCCAGCAACAAATATTTCCACCCTAACCAAGCTCCCATCATAGCTGCTAACTTGGCATCACCTCCACCCATTACTGCTTTGCCAAAAGCTATTGAACCAAGTATGGCGATCGCATCAAACAGCCATAACCCCAACACCGATCCTGCTATTGCTGCGATCAGGTGCTTTGCCAATACCACTGCCGCAGCTTCTTGCACAAAACCCACAGCCATCTGAAACAGTATCCCCACTACCAATCCTGACTGAGTAAGTGGACTGGGTAGAGTCATTGTATCTAAGTCGATCAGTGACAGCGCCAATAACCAACTACAGAAAGCCCAGTAGCCTATTGTTAATAGCGAAAACTTAAATATCCAAAAAACCAGTACAAACAAAATTGCCGTTACTGCTTCTACTACAGGGTAACGGACAGAAATCTTGCTTTTACAGTAACGACAGCGCCTCTTTAACAACAGCCATCCCAGCACCGGTAAATTATCGTAGGGTTTGAGTTGGTTTAAGCAATGGGGACAGCGAGAAGGAGGCCAAAGAATTGACAACCCTGCTGGTAGCCGATAAACTACAACATTAATAAAGCTGCCAATAGAGGCACCTAAGGCAAAAACAATTACACTTGCCATTTTGTTAGTTGTTGGTTGTTAGTTGTTGGTTGTTAGTTGTTGGTTGTTAGTTGTTGGTTGTTAGTTGTTAGTTGTTAGTTGTTAGTTGTTAGTTGTTGGTTGTTAGTTTTCCCACTAACTACTACCATTTTGTTAGTTCTTATTTTTCCCACTAACCACTAACCACTAACCACTAACTACTACCATTTTGTTATTTGTTATTGTTCCCACTAACCACTAACTACTAACCACTAACTACTACCATTTTATTATTTGTTATTTTTCCCACTAACCACTAACAACTAACCACTAACTAATAAACATACGATTCAATCTGATTTAATGGCACAAAACATTCTTCCGGCAAGAGAACTGGTTGGTGAGTAAAAATTACCTTACCCCGGTGATTTTTCCGATTAATTGCTACTCCTGAAGGTTGTCCAGTTATTTCGGGATGAACCTCGCAGTAAATGTGGTAAATTTGCCCAGCGGCTTTGATCACGGCAGGGTCAATCAACGCCGACTGGTTCCGTGGATTGGTATAGTTTGCTTGTCCTTGTTTTAAAGCGTACACCACTCACTAAGCTTTGTTTTCTAGGTTTGTCTATAGTTTATCTGAAACAAACAGCAACAGTTGCCAAAATATGTAGGCTAAAACTATGAAATTATTCTTCAGAGAGCTAGTATCAGTGCCTCACCCATAGCGCGGCAACCCAACAGATTCATTCCTTTGGACATTATATCGCCAGTGCGATCGCCTTGCTGTAAAACTTGCAACACCTTGGATTCAATATAGTCTGCCGCATTTGGTTGGTTTAAACTGTAACGCAGCATCATGGCGGCACTCAAAACTTGCGCCAGAGGATTGGCTTTATCCTGTCCGGCAATATCTGGGGCAGAACCGTGGACAGGTTCAAAAACTCCAGGACCAGAAGCACCCAAACTTGCAGAAGGTAACATCCCAATACTACCTGTAAGCATAGCAGCAGCATCAGAGAGAATATCACCAAACAAATTGCCTGTGACGATCGTATCGAATTGTTTGGGAGCGCGTAGTAGCTGCATAGCAGCATTGTCTACATACATATGGGATAGTTCCACATCTGAATACTCTTGAGAGAGTTTAGTGATGCGATCGCGCCACAACTGAGATACTTCTAACACGTTCGCCTTATCTACCGAACAAAGTTTACCTTGACGTTTTCGCGCCGCTTCAAACCCAACCCGCCCAATGCGCTCAATTTCCGATTCAGTGTAAGCCATCGTATTCACACCGCGCTTTTCACCAGTTTCCGTTGCAAAAATACCCCTGGGTTTGCCAAAGTAAATCCCACCAGTGAGTTCGCGCACCACCATAATATCAACACCTTCCACAACCTCGCGCTTCAACGACGAAGCATCAATCAACTGAGGCAAAATTGTTGCTGGGCGCAAATTGGCAAATAATCCCAAACCAGCACGCAGTTCTAACAAACCTGCTTCTGGGCGTAAATGGGATGGTAGGGAATCCCACTTGTAACCACCAATCGCGGCAAGTAATACAGCATCGCTATTGCGACACATATCTAGGGTAGCAGCTGGTAGAGGTTCACCCGTAGCGTCAATTGCTGCACCACCGATGAGTGCTTCTTGAAATTCAAACTGAATATCAAACTTTTTCCCTACGACTTTCAGCACGTCTACCGCCACTGCCATTATTTCGGGTCCAATGCCATCGCCTGGGAGTAAGGTAATGCGGTACTGGGTCATAGTTCGTTTCCACTGGGTAAGTGTTTAATCGTGCAGAAATTCTTGCAGATTTAATATAATACCTAGGAAATGCGCCAATGGAGTTTTTAATTTATAGCGGGTTTCATATTAATAAAGTACATATCTTGTGGGGTGGGCATCCTTGCCCACTCTTGAGATGGACGGGCAAGGATGCCCATCCCACAAGAAGAAAGGCTGTACCTCTACGATGCGTTACATATCGCTTGGAAAGAAGCGGGTGCTGATACAATACAGTTCAGTTAGGGCTGAACGGTAGGAATTTCAGACTTGTCTTGACGCGAAATTTCGCGTCAAGACACACGTTATCAATAAGCAAATTATATTATCTAAACCGTATTGAGTTATGGGATCGAGCTAGATTTGGTTTGATCTGGTCAGTAATTAGGACTTATGTACTGACCTCTGAATAGAGATACTGAACGTGAATTTTTACCTCTGTTTCCAGAAAATCACTAAATCTCTCATGACTTTTAATGAAAGAGGTTTGCTTTGTTCCTTCACAGTATGAATAAATGGCCGGGTCCTCCCCTTCCAAAAGTCTGAAAAAGCTGAATTGATACCCTTGGTGCATTAAGAAAATGAAAGCATCCTCAGGCAGATTTTCAGGAAAGTTATTTTCTTGTAATAGCTCCAAAGCCCATTCTTGCAAATAGGGGAGGTGTTGAAAAAAACAGTCTGAACCCCGTAAAAATTTACCAGCACCATGACCAATCCACAAGAGAAATTCTTGATAGGCTGCTGGCAAAGAAATCCCCAGTTGTCGCTCTAGCCCTATAATTTCATTCTCTTTACAAGCTAACAGTTCATCCGGCAATGCGAGTTTTAGTGCTTTGATCTGTTGTTTAACCCGATCAAGATACATTGCCCTGACCTCCTTTAAGCCTCAATGAAATAATTTACCGTTAGTGCAATGTTTGGGAACTGCCGACGAAATTGCTCAATCACAAAACTACAAGAATCACAGGGGGGTCGCTCTGTAAATAAATTGACAGTCCCAGTGACCCCTAGCGTTTTAACATATCGAGATGCTAGTTCCTCAAGCAGTTTGTATTCACTATCTCAGATCTTGCACCATTCTCAATAAGACCTAAAAAACCGGGTTTCTCAACCACAAATAAAGGGTCTCAGCCTTGAATATTTGCAAGAAACCCGGTTTTTGATGCTGGTGCAAGATATCAGCTATCATATGCCCGTGAGTGCCCTGGTGGAACTTCAAAAGTTTGAAAGATGGGCTGCTGAGGTAAGCCAACAGTTCCTGATCGAGTCGATTGACCACTAACTGCAATCAGTTCACCACCGTCATCCCCAATTTGGAAATCAGCAAAGGCAATATTTTTACCTCTGGACACTCCTGATATCTTGCACCATTCTCAACAAGACCAAAAAAACCGGGTTTCTCAACCAAAAATATAGGGTTTGACCATTAGTCATTCTCAAGAAACCCGGTTTTTCACCTAGGTGCAAGATGTGAGAAAACTGAATTCTGATTCTGAACCACCTTTGGCAATAGGTTGGATGTGGTCGATCTGAAGCTTACCCATCACATAGTTTTGATGGCTCAAACAATACTCGCAACGATTTAGTGCCCGATACCTAACCTGTTTTCGGACTTCTTCTGGAATATTCGTCATCTGGGCAACGGCGATCGCAGACCCCGAAGAACTGCCTCAGCCAGTGCCTCTGATTTACGAAGCTGTCCGAGTTGATAAATTTGCAGCAAAGCTAATAACTCATAGCGTTCAGCTTCGGTTAGTCCTGTTGCTTTTCCTTTGGCTTGCAAGTCACCTAAACGCTGATTCTGTACGTCATCCATCTTGGAATTTGCCAGCGCCAGTACTTCGTCATTAGATAATTCTAAGATAGGCGGACACAAATCAGGATTTGGGAATCCCTCAACAGTCAGCCATAACATCTCTAGAGTATCAATTAGCACCGCACTCACATCCCGGTGGGTTGCGGCTCCCAATCGTTTGGCATGTTCCATCAAGCTTTCTGGTATTTTAAGGATGATTTCAACCACAATCCTTTGCCACTTAAATTAGAAGAGATATTTCCAGCATAGTTCAGTGGGGGATTTTGCGTTTACGCGCACCCCCAAGCGCCAGAAAAGAGCAAATGAAGAGAATGCCATTCTCAAGCTGAAGCTGAAGGCAGCAGGTCTGGATGCGGACGATCAGGAAATCGTTGCTGAAATTAAGGATAATGGCTGAAAACTAGGAAAGCTGGATATGGTAGCGATCGCCTCGACTTGAAAAATTCATGCAGCAATTCGATTCTTCCTTGACCCTGGTTTTTTAGGGGTAAAAGTGGCAAAAGTAAGGTTCTTTGACCCTATAGCGACACCACAGTTTCAGCAGCTTGTTTTCCCGCATTACGGGGGCGAAGATGTAAGGTGATTTCAGTATCAAGTCGCTTAAGGAAAATGAGTAGTTTGCCCTCGCTGAACCGTTGAAACTCTCCTTTCATCAGATGAGACACTTCTGGCTGTGGAATGCTGAGAAGGTCGCTGATTTCGCGCTGTTTCAAGTTGCGCCCTTTCAGTAGTCGGAGTACCTGAATCCCTATTTTGCCCCGCGTAAAAAGTTCATCTGCATCCTCCAGACCGAGGTCAGCGAATACATTGCCGCTGCTTTCTTCAAAAACGGTTTCTTCTGTCATGGTTGTTCCTGCCTTGCTAGCGCCTCCTTGTAGCGTTGTTTAATCAGGTCAACGTCAGTCTGTGGGGTTTTAATACCCTGCTTTGATTTCTTCTGAAAAGCATGCAGGACATATACCTTTTCGCCAATCTTTACAGCGTAAACCGCCCTGTAAGTGTCGGTATCGTAGCGTTTGACGATTTCGTACACGCCGCTACCAACCCCTTTAAAAGGCTTGGCATCCATTGGTGTTTCCCCTGCCTGCACCAATTGCAGGGCATAACCTACCGATGCACGCACCTCTAAAGGGAACTCGCGGATATTTTTGCGAGAGTTTCCCATCCAGACAAGAGGGCGTAAAGGCACTTCTGGAATATCCTCACTATCGACCATGATATATGAAATTTCCTATAAAAACAAGTCAGCACCATAGAATGAAGACAAATAATGCCAAGTGCAAAACGCAACTTAACAAAAAGATAGTTTCAATTTCTGAAACGAACCTGACAAATGCTGTAGATAAAGGCTAAGTTAATTATTAATTTACACCCGCACCTCAGCACCTATGGTAAAAGAAGTGGCAATTTGCACCCGTGGACTGACTAAGCAATTTGACAGACACGTTGCCGTTAATGATGTTGATTTAGAGATCGAGGCTGGTGAGGTTTACGGACTGATAGGTCCAAATGGTGCGGGTAAAACAACTCTGATCCGAATGTTAGCAGCAGCCGAGGAGGCGACTACAGGAGAAATTTATATTAATGGCGATCGCCTACGACGCGACAAAAGCAACCCCACCCTCAAGCGTCGCCTAGGCTACTTACCTGATGACTATCCATTGTATGACGAACTCACAGTCTGGGATTACCTAGATTATTTTGCGCGTTTGTACCGTTTACGAGAACCACACCGCACCCAACGCCTGCATGAAGTTTTAGATCTCATACAATTAGGCAATAAACGCAATAGCCTAATTTCCACCTTGTCACGAGGGATGAAGCAGCGCTTGTGTCTAGCGCGGACGATTATCCACGAACCGATAGTGCTGCTGTTAGATGAACCCGTATCGGGACTCGATCCAATTGCGCGGATGCAGTTTCGTGAAATCATTAAAGTGTTGCGAGAAGCAGGGATGACGATACTCATTTCCTCTCACGTTCTCAGCGACTTGGCAGAACTGTGTACCTATGTAGGAATTATGGAACTTGGCTTTCTGGTAGAAAGTGCTTCGCTACAACAATTTTATCAGCGTCTTTCTCGCCAGCAAATTATGATATCAACCCTAGAAAAGTTAGAGAAACTTTTGGGCGAACTCAAAAATAATCCGTTCGTGGAAGAGTGGGAGGTGTTGCCAACAAAAAACAGTGTACGAGTAAATTTTTCAGGAAAACAGGAGGATTGTGCTGACTTGTTGCGATCGCTTATCCAATCTGGTATTCCCCTAACTGATTTTCACTCTTACCAAGAAGACCTAGAAACTATTTTCCTCAAATTAGGTCACAAACAAGCATCTTGAAGATTTGCTAATTGTTAGTTGTTAGTTGTTAGTTGTTAGTTGTTATTACCCATTTTGTGACAGTTTTTCTATGATACTTAATTTAGTAGATAGACTTGGCGATTGGAATCCGCAATTGTTGCGGGAACTCAAAGGTCGCTTCAAAGTTTTTCCTGTTGTGATTGCAGTTGCTACATCTCTGATTGGTCAGTTAATACTATTGCTGTATCACTTTCGGGATCTGCCGGGTGATAAGTACCCAATATATGAGAAATACTGCAAGCTACAAAGATCCCAACAAAATGATGTCTATTCAGGTTTGAACAATCAACTTTGTCCCATAGATCAAATTGATTTGCCTCTGTGGTGGCAAGACCACTGGGCATATATATTCCTGACGCTTAGTGTAATTTTTGTCTTTACATTGTTAGTAGCAGGAACTTATTTGCTCATTAATAACATAACTCAAGAAGAACGTCGCGGTACGCTGAATTTTTTGCGTCTCACTCCTCAGTCAGAAACTAGTATTTTGACTGGCAAGTTACTAGGAGTGCCGATTCTAATTTATCTTGCCGTTTTAGTAGCAGTTCCTTTACATTTATGGGCTGGAAATTCTGCCAACATTGCCTTTAGTTACATTTTAAGCTTCTACGCTGTTCTTGCTGCTAGCTGTATTTTCTTCTACAGTGCTGCACTGCTATTCGGCTTAATTAGTCGATGGTTGAGCGGTTTTCAACCTTGGTTAGGAAGTGGTGCAGTTCTAGTTTTATTGACAATTACGCTGCAGTTGGCATTAATTAGTTCAAACTTAAACAATACAGCTGATTGGTTTAGACTATTAAGTCCCTTTGAGATAACTGTTTATTTGGTTCCAAATTTGGTCTATAAACATGGTGTGTCACAAAACTTGCAGTTTTTTTATCTCCCAGTTAGGGCAAATCTTATTACTGGAGTTTAGACTAAGCCATGCAAAACAACCCAGTAGGACTGAGTTAATTAC
>CAXTSI010000431.1:0-7841 GCA_964246695.1 uncultured bacterium | reverse complement strand
TCGTAATCGTCGTTCCTCAACTGCTTAAGATTTATTTTATAAACACCCTCTGAGATTTTTGGGGGTTCTTCTTACTCAAGCGATCGCCATTGAGGACGGATAGCAAGAGCGATCAAGCGACCCCATATCCTGTATAGGGACGCTTATATGGCGGATGTAACCCCAAGACAATATTTTCCTTGGGTACCCCCATATCCATCAATTTCTGTTAACTGATATCTTGCACCAAGGTCAAAAACCGGGTTTCTTGCAAGTCGTTAAGTCTGGAACCCTTAATTTATCGTTAAGAAACCCCTTCGGGTGACGCTCCTTCGTCGCTAACGCTAACGCTATCGCAGTCGCCTACGGAGGGAAACCCTCCTCATGCGCGCTGTCTCACCGGTTTTTCTGGTCTTGTTGAGAATGGTGCAAGATGTGAGTTAAGCGTCAAAGAGCAATTGGTACTTGGGAATTGGGAATTGGGAATTGGGAAAAAGTTTAATTCCCATTCCCACCTACTTGCTGCTGAACCACTTCTGATAAAGCTGTTGATAAGTGCCATTCTCCTGTAGTGTCAGCAGGGCTTTATTGACAGGCTTTCGATAGGGACTGTTAGTTGGGAAAACAATGCCGTAGTTCTCCTTGCGGAAAACAGTGCCAATAACCTTCACTTTTCCTTTACCTTCATGAGAGACGTAGTAAAGGAGAACAGGCGCGTCAAAAACAACTGCATCTGCCTGTCCTTGTAGAAGTGACTGATAAGCTTCAGTCAGCTTATTAAACTCTAGAACCTCAATGTTTTGTTGATGCAGGTAAATTGCCGACGTACTATTAGTGGCAGTAGCAACGCGCTTCCCCACTAGGTCATCTGGACCTTTGATATTTCCCTGTAGCTGCTCCACCGTAAGCGAGGTAGTCACTGTAGCTGTGAAGTAGGCGACGAAGACAACAGCAGTAAACATCCAGACTACGGCTACTATCCGTCCTGCTACGCTCTTAGGCATCTCCTCAGCTTGGGTAGCCAGGGTCGCTGCCGCCCACCAGCAAGCTTTGAAAATGCCGGGAAAGTACGACGGAGTTGGGATGATGCCTCCAGAACGGCGGCGCTCAAAAAACCAGACGAAGTGGGCAGGCACAAGAATCATCACTAAAATGATGCCAATGAGCTGCACAAGAGCAGGTGAAAAAATCACTGCTAACAGACTAGGCACTGATCTGACACCACCGGGTTGCGATCGGACTAGAATCTGTAGCCCTGATTCAAACATCGGTTGGGAGAAATCAAAATCCTTGTCCCGATCCGCAGTGATAGATATATTGCCAATTCCTACGTCCGCCTGACCGGACTTAACAGAAGAGAGTAAAGCCTGAGTATTTGGATTTACAAATAGCTCGGAGGAGACATTCATTTCCTTAGAGATGCTGCGCCAAAGGTCAATGCTAAATCCCGCTAGCTGACCATTTTCCTCAATCACAAAAGGTGTAGCTAATCCCGTCGCCACACGCAAAGGTTTCGTTGGTTTCTGATCTGACACTGGGTCTACCATCAGCACTAGCACGAAAAATGCAACTCTTAGCCACTGCCATGAATTCAGTGCGAGGGACTTACTACTTTGGTTGCTGTTCCTTCTGCCATACTTACTCACTGTAGTTGCGGAGAAAAACATTTTTTCTAAATTCTAAACACTGGAGAGTCAGGATGTGCTGGATTCGGGATTAAACGCTGATTTTTACAATCCACATGTAAATCTAACGTTTCCAACACAGTCTGACCAATCAGCACCTCGTCACCTGCAACTAATGCAGCTTCAGTGGTTTCACGTCCTTCTACCTCAATAATCACAGGTCCAGTCAACCCCACCGCTTCCTGTCTGCCATCAGCGTACTTAGCTAACTGCTGACCCCGAATTCTTAAACCAAGCTGCTGCACTATATCCATCGACAGCACAGTGCGTACTGCGCCAGTGTCTACAAGTGCTTGTGTCTCATATATACGCAATTGATTTGGGTTCAGCAGTCCTCGATTGACTAACTCTTCATCGACTGCATTCGTTAGCTTTACCTGTACTCGGACTTCTCCCATATTTTCATTGACTACACGATGAGAACGATTGAAATCTAACATTAGTTGTGCCCTCCTCTAAAGTGGTTGATGCAGTTAGCTGACACGATCCACGATCGCCTCTACGGTGGTATGTTCAGTGCGATAGATAACAATCGCAGATTTTAGTGATAGCAACAACATAGTAAATTAACAAAAATTATAACTATTAAAGCAATAATTCCATCTGTCGGTAGAGAGTTTCCGACGCCATAGCTCTATCTGTAAACTTGTTTTATCAAGTAATAATAAAACTATGAGTAACAACCCGAATCGTCTTTACCCAACCCGCATTGACATTCCCGCCGATCAACGTACCCAACTGGCTGCACTTCTTAACCAAACTCTCGCAGCTACTTTGGATCTGAAAACCCAGGTAAAGCAAGCGCACTGGAATGTCAAAGGCACAGACTTTTACCAGTTGCACGAGTTGTTTGATGAAATTGCTGGTGAGTTAGAAGAGTACATTGATTTGGTAGCTGAACGGGTAACCGCTTTGGGTGCATATGCTCTTGGAACAGCTCGCTTGGCTGTTGCAAATTCAATCCTGCCAGAATATCCTCTTGATATTGATGCCGGAATTGATCATGTGACGGCTTTGGCAGATCGCTTTGCACCTTACGCTAAGCATCTCAGGGAAGCGATCGACAAAAGCAATAACTTAGGCGACGCTGACACCGCTGACCTTTACACCGAAGTTTCTCGCACCATTGACAAGCGTCTCTGGTTCCTAGAAGCTCATTTGCAAGCATCTGCAGCTAATAGCAAAGATGGTGCAGCAGATCCTACTACAGCTAAACAACCAGCTATTGCTAGATAAGTATAGCAATCCGTGGAGGAGAGCGTGAATAATAAATGATGTTTTAGGGTGGGCAATGCCCACCATTACCAGGTTTGGTGGGCATTGCCCACCCTACGAAGAATTTCACAGATCAGATAGGACTGCTATAGTTTTGAGTTCAAACCTAACAGTATCTTTTTGTTGACACTCCCACGCCTAGAAGGCATGGGATTCTAAGAAGATTTCGCTTCTTATATCCCGAATCGGGTTCCCAGGCACACCCTGTTCATCCCGAAGGATAGAGTGTTGTTTCCTAAAAGTCTCGTTAATTCGAGTACTGGGCGTCAACTTTCCCCCAGTCCGGGGGTAGGATTTTAATGTCTTTACTGACAAAACAATCCTAGCATGCTTTATTTGACTGCGGAGTTAGCGCCGCGTCGCATTCACTCGCTGTGCGTTGCAGGAGGGTCTCCCTCCGTAGACGACTGGCATCCCACGCAGTCGCGGACGGTCAATAATGTCGCCCCGCTCAACTCTTGACCTCGTGGGCTTTCTGCTTTGATACTGTAAGTACGCCACTTTTAAGTGCGTACTTTTCATTTTTTAATAAGAAACATTAAAATTGAGTTAAGTAACAGAGCAGAAATAAACGTAACAGGTGAGGACTGCTAATTGCTAATTGCTAATTGCTAATCGTAGTCAGGCAATTAGCCATTGACAATTAGCCATTAGCAATCATAATTGAGGACTGCTAATTGTTAATTGCTAGTTGCTAATCGTAGTCAGGCAATTAGCTATTAACAATTAGCCATTAGCAATCAGACAAAATGGAGGTAAAACCTATGGTTAATAATACCACAACTAAGCTAATTCACGATAGAAATGCACGCGGTCATACTAAGATAGGCTGGCTTGATAGTTACCACACATTTTCCTTTGGGAGTTTTTACGATCCGAACCGCATCGGATTTCGCTCTTTAAGAGTGATTAATGATGACCGTGTCGTTCCTGGTGCTGGGTTTCCTACCCACAGTCATCGGGACATGGAAATTCTCACCTACGTGTTAGAAGGTGCGGTTGAGCATAAAGACAGCTTAGGAACTGGGTCTGTGATTCGTCCAGGTGAAGCACAAATCATGAGTGCTGGTACTGGCATTATGCACAGTGAATATAATCCTTCTCAAACTGACTCAGCCCATTTCTTGCAAATTTGGATTCTTCCTAACCAGCAAGGAATAAAACCAAGGTATGAGCAGAAAGCTTTTCCCTTGGAAGAAAGGCGCGGTCAACTACGTTTAATTGCTGCAAAAGATGGACGCGACGGTGCTGTTACTATTTACCAAGATGTGGATTTATACACATCTGTTCTGGAACCTGGTAATGTTGTAAATTATCACGCCAAGCCCGATCGTTATGCCTGGTTACAAATGGCTCAAGGCGTAGCAACTTTGAATGGTGAGGAGATCAAAGCAGGCGATGGAGTGCAATTGAGTGGGGAAGAACAACTGGAAATCACCACTGACATCGGCGCGGAAATCTTGCTTTTCGATCTGGGATAATTAGGACTGAGATTATGTCCGGTTAAATACTAATGATATAAGCCCTCACCCCGCCCTATGGGGCACCCCTCTCCCAAACTTGGGAGAGGGGTACGTTTACGCCCGGAAGGCGGGGATTAACTATTTTTTAAAAACCCGCTCCGCGATCGCACCCAAAGTTGCTACTCCAAACACCAAATGGTAACAAACAAATATCCAGGTGTTTTGAGTTTGTAGGTAACGAAGCAGCCACGCGATCGCTGCTCACATCTTGCATCTAACCCACGTTCCGCGAACGCTGTGGAAGTTGCGCTCTTCGATGCCAAAACAGTCTCTTAAGCGCACCCCACGGGCGGCGCGCTACCCGTTATGCATGGAACAAACATCACCACTCCCCCTCTTCCCCCCACTCCCCATTACGCCCTTCGGGTTCGCAGTCCCCTACGGAGGGAAACACTCATAATGCGCGCTGGCTCCCCTACTCCCCACTCCCCATGTTTCTTAACTTACATCTTGCACCTGGGTGAAAAACCGGGTTTCTTGAGAATGACTAATGGTCAAACCCTTAATCTTTGGTTGAGAAACCCGGTTTTTTAGGTCTTGTTGAGAATGGTGCAAGATATCAGTTAAGAGATTAACGTTCAAGGCGAGTCACGATCGTGTTGTGCATCAAAGGCAAAAAGAGCTTCAAGGTGAGAGAACTTCATAGGTTCCATATCGGGAAGTTGAATCGTCATCTCTATAGAACCACCAAGAGTACGGATGATGTTTGCAAGTGTAGCAAGCGTGATATTATCTCGTCGTTCAAGTCGTGAAATGTAGGATTGACCAACTTCGAGGCGTTCAGCAAGTACTTCTTGAGACATTCCTGTAATTTCTCTGATTGCCTTAAGAATGTGAAGCTCGTTCTTTATCTCTTGAGCGCGATCGGTTATACGCTTTTGAGCTTCTTTTGAAAATTGCTTCCTTTTTTCTTTGTAAGATATCATTGTTCTACCTATCTTTGTAACTGTTCTAAATACTCTTTAAAGCGTTTGTCAGCTATAGGAATGTTCTCTTTGTACCATCGCTTGTTGCCTTGTTTATTTCCGCCCACTAACAGAATTGCTTTTCGCTCTGAATCAAAGGCAAAGAGGATTCTCCATGGTGATCCTCTAAACTGTACTCGAAGCTCTTTCATGTTTTTAAAAGACGACTCTTCAAGAGTATCCACATAAGGTCTACCTAGAGTTGGACCTTCCTCTTCAAGTACATCAAGTACCGCAGCAATCTCTTCTTGAAGTGCGGAGTCTTGTTGGTCAAACCATACTTCAAACTGATCGTGAAAAAGTATTTCTCATGTCATATAGAAAATATATGACATATATATCATAATTGTCAAGTCAAGAGGAATTGAAGCGAGTCGGTTGTAATAGATATTAATGAGTGTTACAGCCCAGTAAGCCCAATCTAGTTACCAGATCCGTTAACAATGAGGGAAGCTCTAGGTAATGTCCAAGGAAAAAGTATTAATTTTAGCAGCAATTCCCGATGGATTACGTTTGGATAAAGAAATTCGGGAAATAGAATCCGCTATTAAACGGGCAGTAAAACGGGACTTGTTTGAAATTAAAATTAGAACTGCTGTACGTCCTCAGGATATTCGTCGTGCGATCGCAGAAGAACATCCTCAATTTGTACATTTTTGTGGACATGGAATGTCAGATGGTAGTTTGGTGCTAGAAGATGATTCTGGCAATCATAAACCTGTATCATCAGAAGGACTAGCAGCATTATTTAAGCTGCATACTAATTATGTTAAGTGTGTATTACTGAATGCTTGTTATTCAGAAAAATCCGCTGTGGCTATTAGCCAACATATTAATTATACTATTGGCATGAATCAGCCGATTGGTGACAAAGCTGCTATTGTATTTGCTCAAGGTTTTTACGATGGACTAGGGTATGAAAATCCAGATAATCAAGATGTTATTCCTCGGGCTTTTGAAGAAGGATTGGTTGCCATTCAAATGGAACAACTACAATGGCAGATACCCGTTTTGAAAAAAAAACTTGAACGCTCAAATGCCGGAAATAATATATATAACTCTTTTCCAGTTATGGAATTAGAATATCCAGATGGATATGTGCCACTTAACTCACCTTTTTATATAGAACAAGATGGCATTGAATCTGTTTACGAAACACTCTTGAAGCCTGGTTCCCTAATTCGGATTAAAGCCCCAAAACTGATGGGTAAAACTTCTTTGTTGGCTAGGCTTTTGAATTACGGATCAAAACAAAATTGTCAATCAGTTTATTTAGATTTAGGTGGTACAGACAAAGCAATATTAACAAATATTGATAAATTTTTGCGTTGGTTCTGTGGAAGAGTTAGTGATGAGCTTAACCTGGAGAATAAAGTGTCAGAGGCATGGAATACGAACATTCTAGGTAGCAATGATAATTGTACAGCTTACTTTAAAAAGTATATTTTAGCCAAAATTAATCATCCTTTAGTTTTAGGTTTAGATGAAGTAGACCGATTATTTACTTATAATGAAGTGGTGGAAGATTATTTTGGATTGTTACGTTCTTGGCATGAAAAAGGGAAAATTTCTGATGTTTGGAAAAAACTGCGTTTAGTACTAGCACATTCCACAGAAGTGTACATCCCTTTGGATGTCCATCAATCTCCCTTTAATGCTGGATTACCTGTAGAACTGGAGGAATTTAATCAGCAGCAGATCAAAGAACTAGCGAAAAAACATGGAATACAAGATGCGGATGCTCTTTTAGAAGAATTAAGGACAATGGTAGGAGGACACCCCTATCTGTTGCGGTTAGCGATGTATGAGATTGCAATGGGGAAGGTAACTCTCAAAAATTTATTACAGTCGGCGACAACAGAAGCAGGGATTTATAATAATCACTTACGCTATTTATTGGGAGTTTTGCAAACAGCACCAGAACTAGCCCAATCTTTAAAACGGGTGGTTAATTCCAATGTAGGGGTAGAATTAGATCCAATGCAAATTTACAAATTGCACAGTTTGGGGCTAGTACAAAAACAGAATAATCATGTTACACCCCGTTGCCTACTTTACCGTGATTACTTCCGCCGCGTCTTGTAAGGAGGTTTGAAAAGTGGTAGCTAGTAGTTCCAACTTCTATCAGCTTGGTGCGAGTCTCCCGGTTGATGCTAAAAGCTATGTGCAGCGACAAGCGGACGAGGAATTTTACCAAAAATTGCGCTCTGGTAAATTTTGTTACGTGCTGAACTCGCGGCAGATGGGTAAGTCTAGCTTGCGGGTGCAGACTATGCAACGGTTAAAATTTGATGGGACTATCTGTGCGGCGATTGACTTGACAGGAATTGGTAAGCACAAGGTAACACTATCACAGTGGTAAGTAGAACGAGGTGAAAAAACCAAACTATGTAAAGATAAGTAAATACGTAGAA
>CAXTSI010000430.1:0-7861 GCA_964246695.1 uncultured bacterium | reverse complement strand
GGGTCAGCTTCAGCCCTGATGGTAAAATGCTGGCTTCTGCAAGTAGTGACAACACAGTGAAACTGTGGGATACCTCCACACGCAAAGAAATTAAAACCCTGACTGGTCATAGAAGTGCGGTTTGGGGGGTCAACTTCAGCCCAAATGGTAAGATGCTGGCTTCTGCAAGTGCTGACAACACAGTGAAACTGTGGAGATGGGATTTTAATTATTTACTCAAGGAAGGGTGCAATTTTATGCACGAGTCCTTTAAAATCAATCCCCCTGATAATGAAAGCGATAAGCATCTGTGCGACGGTGTAGGCATTCCTGCAAGCGTCAACATACAAGCAGAACTCAACTTCTATCTCACTTATGCATAAGTTGATTTTGCTGGCACCTAATTAAAGAAGGAAGGGCAGCAAATAAGTCTGATTCATATAATCAGATTTTTGTCAACGCGTAAGTCCCAGAACAGTGTAAATTCAGAAGACAACTACTACAAATTAATACCAAATACGAAAAATCATGCTAGACATCGTTTTATTTGCCCTTACCTCCCCATCGATTAACCTAGTGCAATTAAACTCTAAGTGTGTACGAAGATCTGGCTCCCCGTCAGTCTTAACTAAGGGTATTCAACCGAAGATGATATCAATAGCTATGTCTAATATTGATGGAACAACGGTTTTACATGAGGATGTAGAATTGAGTGATGAGGAGCTAGAATTAATAGCTGGTAGGTCAAAAGTTGCCCATAGCTATTGTTCAGATGTCTTCGTAGATGGCAACCAAATAATATCTTTTAGTTCTGTTCTGCGATATGAGAACGACCACCAAGGACTAATTAACCACATCAAGAGACAATTTGGAGGTTCTATTTCAGATCTAGTAGCCGGAGTACTATCGGATAATCTTAGAGCCGTAGCTCCCAGAGTGATAAAAGGTGAACGTGGGGGCTTTAAAATAAACCTTGACAATGGTCAGGTTTGCTATAATGATACTCCGTGCCCCTTTTGAGGTCATCATCGCTTACATTAACCCCATAAAACCTTGTTTTTGGTACATTCAGGATCTCACAAAGTTTCGGAAATAAACGTAAAAAATAAGGGTTTTAGCCATCGTTACTTTTGGAGTATTCAGCATTTGTTTAATAGCGATTACCCAATAGCAGCTAGCGCCGGAATGATTTGAGCCGTTGGTATTACTAAAGCTAATGCTCCAGAAGTATCTATCAACAATGGAATTGAGCAGGACTTACAAAAGCAAAATGCGGCACTACCAGAAATACGCATTGCTCAAGCCTACTTGAGTAGTAATCTAGTTAAAAATCGAAGTGAACGACTTCAAATTTACTGTCAGGGGGGAAGTTCAGCTTACAGCAGTTTTCAGTTATTTAGACCGCAACAAATGTGTTCAAAGCGCCTTTGCGCCTTTGCGTGAGACAAAAAAGACGTGGTTTATTTACCTGAAAATTGCTGTAAAAAAGAAGAAGGTTTAAAAAAAGTCACACGGTACTAAAGGGATAATACTGAAGTAAGCAAATCTTCAACCAACCGCAATAACTCATAACCTATCCCCGCAGTCCCCTGAAATAAACCAGGATTAAACACAGAACTTGGCAATTTCAAAAACTGATAACCTCCAGCAAGTTGAGCACGATTTACTATATAAGAAGCTCTGATAAGTGCCTCTTCTCGTAACTCTGGGCGGTTAAGTTTTTGTGCAGCTAATAATAGCATTTCTATCTTGCCAAAATTACCGCACTCAATAGAATCTACATCAATCAAATCATTTGTGAGTGTAGTTCTTAAAACTAGTTCTAATTCTTTATCAACATCATTTGTATTTAAAATAGATAAACTAGCTAAACGCGCTAAAAGAATTTCCCCTGCAATATCAAACCTACTGAATTGAATATTTTTCTCTGGTTGTTGTAGAAAGACACTCCACTCATAAGTAATTGCTGCCTTTGCTGCTGCTAAATAGGCTGAATCTGCGGTAACAGCATAGAGCCTGAGTAGAGCATAAGCAATTCCCCCTGCACCATGAAAGAAACCCGTATATTGCCCTTGCTGTAAAATATTCCAAGCTTGGGGTATTCCTGCCACCTTCACTTGATGGTTTAATAAATGCTGACCGCAGTTAATAGCCCGTTCTAAAATCTTTGGCTCTTGAGTGTGGTGATAGAGGGACAACAACCCCAAAATAGCCCCAGATGCCCCATAAATAATATCAAATTGCTGGTCAGCCGCAATCAATTCGGGGGTAATGAGATTGGCAATCCCTACTGCATCTTCCACGAGTGCTGGTTCCCTAAGAAATTGGCTAATCGTCACCAAAGCGTAGATGAGGGAACCTAAACCCATACCACCCCCAATTCCCTGTCTGACAAACCTGCGATGGGACTCAAAATCAAATGTCTGTAAAAACTTGCGTATAGAAAACAACGCTCCCATCACCAATTCTCGGAACTGGTTTGTTCCCCTCACATAATCCAAAGCTGCCAAAAATAGAGCAATACCGCTATTACCGTTGTAGAGATTGTCACCTAAAGGTTCAAACTGAAAACACTTAGCATTGGGAATATACTTAAAACCAATCCACTGGACACTACCATCAGTTCCCCAAATTGCCCGTGCTTGAATTTCCTCTGCCAGTCGCGTTGCTTCTTGAAGTAACTGTTCTTTTGTCAAAGGAACCTTGTTATGGCTCTGACTTTTCACGGGATCTGGAGTGATTGAATCTCCCTGTAAATTTACTGACTTACATTGGGCATAAAAACACCCCTTAATAATCTCCACTTGTCGCGCCAAATCTGCTTCACTCAAGTTTTCTAGCTGAGTCTGCACAGTTTTGTAACTTGGCTCCTGGAAATACTCTGCAATAGATTCTCTTGGCTCCAACACCAGTTGATCGCTGCCAGGAAAAGCACTAAAATAGGGAATATCTAACTGCTCCATTGCCTTGAGTTCCCCTGACAAAATCCGCCAATTATGAGGTTTTTCGTTAACAGTCAGAAATGCTCGACTCAGGTGATCAATTTCTATACTTCTATCGATACCATTACGCAGCCATTTTGGAGATTGAATGTGTTGTAAAATTTTTCCATAAATCCGCGTCATCCTAAACATAAATCGTACCTGCACATTTTGCAATGCCGCCAAAGGACTGTCTTCAGCGAGCAAAACCTGCTGATGGGACATTAAAAAACGATACATCTGTTCAAATCCCCACACAATTTCATCAAGATAGTCGCCGCCTTCCAGAGGAACACCATCTAACATGGGTACGTTTGTTAGTGCAGGAGAGGGATGATTCTGACATCTGCTTAGGGCATTGTTTTGATAGGCAATGCAGCCATTTTCTAGAAAATCCCAACGAGGCAGAAGTCCGGTACGTACTACAGAATCCCCGAATTTTTTACCTACTATTTTCTCAACTTCTGTTATTTCCAGAAAGTCTGTCATCAGTTTCGCCTCTGGTTGCATGAGGGTTTCCATATCCACCAGGACAAGATGTTCCCCATTAGCGACTAAATTTTGATGGTGACAGTCAGTGACTCTCAAGGTATACAGTAAACACAATAGCATTCCCGCTCGCTGGTAAAACCGTTGTGCTGCTGCTTGGTCTTTACAGGGTATGTGTTCAGCATATTCTACCCAACCATAATCAGAGCGATCGCATATTTTCAGTACTTTGAAAGGTAAGGAAATATCCTGCTGATTGCACCAATCTAAGAACTGAGTAAAAGCTACTTCTGCCCCTAAGCCTTTGGGTTTATATACTAGTTTTAGTCCCGACTCAAAGGTAAGGGCAATTACCGTTCTTCCTTGATGATGGGGATCGGAAAGGGAAGGCTTAATGTCAATGACTTTTCCTAGATGAGACTGGGATGGTGAAAATGTTTGCTGAATTGCTGGAATATCTGCTTGCAGGCGCTGGAGAAAACCTGCTATTGCTTCCACCCAAAAATCAATAGCAGTTGCCATTAAGCGTCCTAAAACGGGATATTGCTGGAAAAACCCTAACATCCCATCCCCTAAGAGTTTATCCACAAAAGTATTGTATTCATCTTGACGAGTAGTCTGGTTTTGTAATTGTATTCCCATCAGGGCAACAAAACGAGAATATTCTGCTGTCAAAGTTTTGGCACTGAGATTGAGTAGTTTTTCCAACAAGCTACACTCAAAGGCGAGGTAAGCGGACTCAGAGAGGATTTTTAAAGGTAGATGTTCACCAGATAGAAAATTAGTACCCAGACGAGTTAATAACTGCTGTCGTGCTACAGAGATTGTCGGTAGCAATAGTTCTTGAAAAGCTAAGGGTTTTTGCGGATTAACCGGAGTCAATGATGGGGGATGAAAATTAGAAGCGGTTTCAATCATCGCCCTCAAAGTCTCTGCCCAAACTGGTAAAATTTGACTATCCACTACAGGGAGCGATCGCAAAGCTTGCTGTACTTGCTCAACATCTAACCCGTCCCAAAGTAGCCGCTTCTGGAATTTTTCCCAGTTTCCGTGAGCACTTACCTCACACCAGCGGTGAAGACGTGATGTTAGCTGTTGTTCGCTATCAGTAACTTGTAACTGTTTGCCCAGACGTTCAGATAAATAGCTAGCTTGAGCAATAATCTGCGTTAAGTCAGATGTTTTAACTTTCATTTTTGAGGAAACATTCCTTGGGAGTGCAATCATCCAAGAAGCAAGTTACGTAATTCATAATTTATAATACTGCTATTTGGTATGCAAGCTACGTAATTAGAAATATCGCGTTCTTTACTCGTTGATTACAGAATTGGAATTTAGTACCGGGACTTAAACAAAAAAGAAAGGGTAAAAAGGGTATAAGTAGCTACACAAAATTAATTACATAACTTTGGCATAAAGTAAGTGGCGTCGCAATACTGCTCGGAAAGAGCGAAAATAAGAAACCCGGTTTCTTGGAGAAACCGGGTTTCTGACAGCTTGACTATCGTTAACCGACAAGTATTGAGTGGCGTCGCACGTTCGTTTTTCCTCTCTGGTCTGTTCGCGCAGCGGCGAGGAATTGGGAGAAGACACAGAGTTTCCAAACGTATCGGAGATTTTATACCGTTTTTATATGAAGCTGCATATAATTAGCCTGCGTAGGCAGGCTTTGTTTGTGTAGCCCCAGGCTTCTAGCCTGAGGGCGTTAATGTGCAGCCTCATATAGAATTGGTATTAGATGACTTTTTTTAGGAATTATCTGGAAGATAGTGCTTCCGTAACTGAATTTTTATTTAATGGATATAAACCAAATTCTTCCTGAATTGATGGGTTTAAGAATTTACGATTGAGAATGTTAAATTTTAATTGAACTGAGCCGTAATAAAGATTTTCTCCTGTTGCAATAATATAAACAGCACCAGGAAATGGCAATGGCTTAATGGGAGTGCCTTTTTGAGTTAAAGTTGCTCTTACTTTTTCATGGTCTATATAGAACTTATAGTAACCATAACCCCGGTTATATTCAGGATTTTCTGGTAGTTGATTCAAATCATACTTAATAATATTACAGGTTCCACACATTTTATAAAAATTGCTTCTTTTGATATATATAATATCGCTGCCATTTTGATACTTGTAGCCCTTGTTGATAAACCAACCATAACAATTCTGATTTTTATTTACAAACGCTGCTAGATGCTTGCTGACACAATCATCAGCATCAACAGCCATCGTGTGAGATGGTGAAAATGCTTGAGCATGAATTAATCCTTTCAGGATTTTACGCCCTTTGTCTGTGTTTCCCATAGATATGGGATCAGACTCGTTAGCCGGGGGAAAATTTACTTCAATATATGTAATGTTGGGATGATGAAATTTAACACGTGGTCGTTCATTGCAAACAACAATCACTCTGTAGTTTGATGAAGTCTGATTGCAAAGTGATTTGACACATCTTTCAAATAACTGTGTTACTAACTGCCAAGATTTGGAAGCTTGTGGACTTTTGAGCGGTACTACGAAAACAAGCATAAGCCGTAGGTTAGGAACTTACCTTTTTGGACGCCATGATGGCTAATTGCTAATTGCTAATTGCTAATGGCTAATTGCTAATTGAAGACTGACAATCAACAATTAGCACTCTCACAATTAGCAATTCTCTATGCCAAATATTGCTGAACTTGTGACACCAATTCATTTGTCCAGTATTCGGCAAGTTCGGCTGCTTCGGCTTCTACCATAACTCGGATGAGTGGCTCCGTACCAGAGGCGCGGACTAAAATTCTGCCACCATCACTCATTGCAGCTTCGGCGCGTGCGATCGCCTGTTGCAAGGAAAGGCAATCTTTCCATCCCAAGCGCTTCGATCTGTCTTCTACCCGCACGTTCCGTAACAGTTGCGGATATGTCTGAAAGCTTTCCTCGATCATCGACGCGAGGGAAACACCTGATAATTGCACCAAAGCTGATATATGTAAGGCTGTTAACAAACCATCTCCGGTAATGCCATAATGACGGCAAAGGATGTGACCTGATTGTTCGCCGCCCAACATTCCACCGGTTCGCAGCATTTCTGCTTGGACGTGCTGATCGCCCACTGCTGTGCGAATCAATTTACCACCCACTTGTTTCCACGCTTTCTCAAAGCCTAAGTTTGCCATCACAGTGGAAACAATTAGGTTATCTGGCAGTTCTTGCTTTTGTTGCAAGCTGCGTCCCCATAAGTAGAGGATATAATCACCATTTACTTGGCGTCCGCTGTTGTCCACAGCTAAAACGCGGTCTGCGTCACCATCAAAGGCAAAGCCCAAGTCAGCATTGTATTCCTTAACTGCCGCTTGGAGAATTTCTAGATTAGTGGAACCGCAGTTAACATTGATGCGATCGCCATCTGGTTGATCGTGCAAGCAGATCACCTCTGCCCCCATTTCCTGAAATACCAATGGCGCCAACTCAACTGCTGCCCCCCATGCTAAATCTAAAACAATCTTCATTCCTTGAAGATTCACGGCGCTGTGCAACGGTTTTTTCAATGCCTCAACATAATCCCTCACTAACTCTTGACGTGAGTAATGCCGTCCGCAATTACTAGCATCAACAGAAGATGATGCCATGCCGCGTAAGCCTGCTTCAATTTCTGCCTGCAAAGCTTGGGGTAACTTCGTACCATCTGCACCAAAAATTTTAATCCCGTTGTCCTCTGGGGGGTTATGGCTGGCAGAGATCATGACTCCGCCGATGGCATCACTGATACTAGTGAGGTAGGCGATGCAGGGAGTTGGGCATAACCCCAAATACCAAACCTCTAGCCCTGCTGCTGTTAACCCTGCACTCAAAGCCATTGCCAGCATATCGCTGGAGTTTCTAGAATCCTGTCCGAGAATAACTGGTCCTGGGTTGGAACCATGTGTACGCAAAACAATACCTACCCAGAAACCAACATGCAATGCTAAGGGTGCGCTTAGCAATTCACCCACTCGTCCACGAATACCATCTGTACCAAATAGGGGAGTCGCCGGCAGATCTATTAAGTTCTGGGCTTTCCTACCCCCAAGGATGCACGGAGTCTGAGTTATAGATGAATCCATAATTTGAAACACTCCACACAGTCAAATTGGAGAATAATAGTTTAAACTTTCTTTAACAATTCTTTTCTTATACTTTATCAGAATTATTTACAAAAAAAAGGGAACAGGGAACAGGGAACAGGGAACAGAGAAGGAATTAGCCTCGAATATTGGGTTTAGAGCCAGTTTATTTTTTTATAAAAAAATAAAAAGGATTTTTTTCGAGACGCGTGGCGCTCATCTAAAATGCGTCCGCAACAAAACCCCTGAAGAATGCGTCAAGAAGATTTCCCTGTTCCCTGTTCCCTATTCCCTGTTCCCTATTCCCTGTTCCCTGTTCCCTGT
>CAXTSI010000429.1:0-7887 GCA_964246695.1 uncultured bacterium | reverse complement strand
CTCCCCCTACTCCCCCTACTTCCCTCAACCAAGGATACAACCCCACACGGGGAACCACTTGCGGTGGTGGGGGATTGAATGAAGTTAACAAGCAAGTATCGCCGATAAACAGGAGGGCGTTGACAATATTTTCCACGCCGCCTTCGTTGAAGTAGCGCCACACCTGATGAACGGTACTCAAAGGCAAGGTAGAATGGGAGATTAAATCAGGATCAAGAGTGTCGTCCCCTGAGATGACAATTAGGGTTTTACCACTACGTTGCACAATTTCCTGCACCACTTCCAACCCATAACTCCAGTAGGAACGTCCTCCTATTAAGCGTAGAATAATTACTTGGGCAAGTTCTAAAACTTGCTCGGCATAAGCGTCAATAGTTATTTGTTGCTGCAATTGCAACAAGTTGGCGACTCTAAATTGAGGAAATGTTGCGGGTAAATTGGCTGTAGCGGCTGCCAGAGTTTGAATATCGGTATCAGCAGCCGTCAGAAACACTAAAGGTGCTGGAGTTTGTTCTAGAAAAATTATACCTTCTGACTGAGGATTCCATCCTCCCGATGTGGCATTTGTACGATGCATAATGTTTTAAAAGTAGGGAGTGGGGAATGGGGAGTAAGGAATGGGGAATGGTAACAATTGACAATTAGCAATTAGCAATTAGCAATTAGCAATCAACAACCTCTAATGACTAATCATTATTCAATTCAATTCTTACACCAAGGACTGATTGTATCCTGTCAAGCGCCTGTTGATTCACCATTGCATGAACCAATGGTGATTGCCGCAATGGCGCAAGCTGCTGTCAATAATGGTGCGGTAGGAGTAAGGATTGATACTCCATCTCATATCAGCGCTGTGCGGGAACGAGTGACAGTGCCAATTATTGGGCTATGGAAGCAAGTCATATCTGGATCTGATGTCTACATTACACCACAGTTTCACCATGCTGCTGCTGTAGCAAAAGCGGGAGCAGACATCATCGCCATAGACGCGACTACTAGAAATCGACCTGAGGGTGAAACGATGGTAGATATCATTGCCCAAATTCATCAAGAGTTAGGCAAACTAGTGATGGCAGATGTAGATACAATTGAGGCGGCGATCGCTGCTTGTGCTGCAGGTGCAGACATAGTAGGGACAACTCTTTTTGGCTACACTGCTGCAACTAAGCATCTTTCTCCTCCGGGCTGGGAACTGCTTGCTCAGATGGTACAATTAGACATTCCTGCGATTTGTGAAGGCGGCATTTCCTCACCTCAGATGGCTCGACAAGCGATTGATTTAGGAGCATACGCAGTTGTCGTTGGCACTGCTATCACTGGTATTGATTATCTGGTGAGAGGGTATATAAAAGAGTTAGGAGTGACTCCTTCATGAGTTAAAAATTAAAAAACTCACAACTGGAAGCACGAAATGTTGATTTGGTCGGAATTATTGGTTCGAGTGGTGTTACGTCTGAATTTGTCAATGGTAAGCGAAAAATTAGCAAAGCACACGAATCGGCTTTAGGGGAATTTTTCCACATCGATCTAGGTTTGTTTATTTTACCTAGTCGCGATCGCAATTCGGCTTCTAAATAACTATAACCAAGATGCCATTCCTTCCAATTAGTACCTCCGTAAGCCTCCGAAAACCTGATATACCAATTTACCCATCGCTGTTGCAGCTTTTGAGCCAATTCGCTATGGAAGGCTAACTCAGCAGCAGCATATTCGCGGGTAAGCTCAAGCAGAAAGTTCTAGTTTGGATAGCGTTATACCATCTTTAATGAATACCGCTAGCCTATTTGTTAAAGATAAGGGTTTACTAGAATGTCGTCCCGTACTTCCAAGAGATGAATTTTGTTACATCCCACCAGAAGTTTCATCAGAACGTATTGGTTACATGGTAGTGGAAATTGATGAGGCTGATAGACAAGCAAGAATATTAGGTTTTGTTGAATCAGTTCAAACCGAAAAATTACCTCTGACTCGATTAAAGCCTCTACAAGATTTTTTAGTTTATTTGCGATCGCCATTTGTGACGCCAGTCGGGGAGGATATTGTCGGAGGTGCTGTTGCTAGGGTAGGTGGCAGCTTGGTTAAATTAAGCGAATGGTTTGAAGGTTTATTCGATAAGGGATGGGAATTATCTGTTGCAACTGCAAAAGATATTTCTCCAGTTAATGTTACTGAAAAAGAAGTAGGTGCTGCAAAAATCATTCGCTTAATGCATCTATCTGAGCCAGTGCTTTTAATTATCCGGCAGACACGATTAAGTCAATATCAACTTGAAATCATCTTACGAATTTACCCGTCTATTAATATCCCCGATTGCCGGGTTTACCCTGGAAAGCGCCCAGCAAGCAATTCAAGCTTTAGAACATATGAAACAAGATAATATCGAAATGATTTACACTCGTTCATCAAATAATGTTAACTTACAACCTCGTGCCATAGTTTACTGCGATCCTGAGTCCCAAAATACTGAAACCTGGGATGACTGGTTTACCAGTGAAATTATGATTATAACTGCGCTACCTCAAAGAATGAATTTACCTAAATCTTATGAGCTTGAAAAACCGATTCAAAAGCCAAATGCATCATATTTATGGGAAACAAGTAACTCCCAAAGGGCAACAGTTACAAGCTGAAGCCAAAAAAGGCTTTGCACCAATGAATAATTACATTGATTCCGATGAAGCAAAGAAAACTGCAACAGCTTTTCAGACGGCGCAAGCAGTTCATCTTTGGCATCACATTGGGCTACCAGAACCTGATGATGGCTGGGCTGAGTCGGCTGCTGGGGTCATGCATACACCTTATGGCAAAACAAAACCAATTCAATCTACCAGTAAATCAACAACAACAGCACTCCAGTTGTGGGAGGCGGTTAACAAAAAAGGTCAGAGATAATAACTCCGACCTTATAATATTTAATTATCTGAAGTTAATTGCTTGACTGCTGGTCTAACCAAGCTACTAAATCAGGTATCGATGAAATTCTCAAAAGCGCTCTACCTAAAGCTTCTAGCTGTTCCTTATTTAAAACTTGAACTCGCTCAATAATTGAGGAATCAAGTTCGCCAAAGCGTTCATCAAGTAAAGACATACAGAATGTAAGTGCTTCTTGTTGCTTTCCCTGTTGTTGTCCTTTTTGCAGTATATCCTGATAAATCACTGACTCTTTCATAATATCCTCGCTTAACAACTGACGAATCAAGTTTTTCTCAAACCGCAAGCCAGCTAATATCTCTGTGTATCCCGCTATATTCTGCCTTGTATCCCTATCAGAAATTCTAGCAACACTCTGGGCAACCTGCAATAATAACCTTTGGGGTGAGGTTGTTTGCGTTAATGGTGCTAGTGGTAATAATGCAGGATTATCGAGAAATAGCGTTGAATCTTGTCATTTAGGATTACTTATAGTTTCCGGTATGCTGGTGCTTTGCGGCAAGCAATCGCGCATGATAGATCAATTGCAGGTTATTTAATAATTATTTACTATCTTTTTCACATACCGCATTTCCCAATTCTTTTCGTGTTCGTATTCTTCTAACCAAAGCTCTAAATCAGATCCATCTGTAAATTCCAAAAATGCTATTGCAAATCCTTCTAACTGTTGAAGATTCAATCCGCGAATGCGTTCAGTTATTCCTGGTATTTCATCTTCAATCTCATCAAGATCACCAAAACGGCTACGAACCAAACACATAAATAAATGATATACACCTGGATATAAAATATCCTCGTCATTCACTAATTCTTGCATAACTTCCTCGCTATCCAAATACCTCAATATGTAGAGGGGCGGTTTTTTTATCATTCAGATGCTACCGGATTTGATATAAGATAGCAAGCAGAATTAAATGTTTCTCAATCAAACTTTAAATAACAAAAAAAGGTCAGAGTTATTATCTCCGACCTGATAATATTTAATTATCTGAAGTTAACTTGTGAATGTGTGAAACCAAGCTGTAGGGGAAGCAAGTTTGTGGCACATTACGAATTACGAATTATTCATCCTACGGTTGTTTACCCGTAATCGCCTCGTACATCGCTTTATAAATGTGAACCTGGTCTACTCCACCCGGAATGCCAGGAATATCAAATCCGTAAGCTTGATAACCCTTGCCGATATACTTATCCAACTGGAACGGTCTGCCTTGGTAGTAGACCGGCACTGGACGACGGGTGTGGTTCCCCCAACCGTACTTGTCCTCAGGAATTGACCCAAAGCTGTGACCCACGGACGCAGAATCAGTTTCAGAACCGTAGGTAAGTTCTTTAGCACCTTTCGTTCTCAACAAGCCTGAGAAGTTGGGGTACAGCGTCAAGTAATGGTCGTGATCGGCAGTGACAATCAGGACATTCTTTTGCCAGCCACCGTTACGCTCGATCCAATTAATGACATTGCCCACAGCCTTGTCAAAGTCGCGCACCGTACCGATGACATTGTCGATGTTGTTGTCATGGATTCCCCAGTCAATATCACCACCTTCAACCATCAGCCAGAAGCCATCCCGGTCCTTACCCAAAACGTTCAGCGCCGCCTTGGTCATATCCGCTAGGGTGGGATTTTCGTTCACCTCACGCTTAATGAATTCTTCATTGGTTTCACCGGGCTGGAGTGGGCGATCGGTATCATTAACTGGTAGATCGCCGCGCTTGTAAGGGTCGTTGGTGCGGTAGTACAGAGAAGTCTGACGGGCAAAGTTGGCAAGACCCGTAATGCTGTAATCTCCATCAGATCCGCTAACTGGAATGTTGCCCTCCTGTCCCCTAGCACCGTAGAGTCCTAGCAGGCGTTCACCTTTGTTAGGATCGACTTCTTTAGAGGTTTTCAGGAGCAGCTTTGCCGCATTGGGACTGCGTTCCAAGAAACGATAGCCGTAGCGGTTGTTGGGATTCGACGAAGCTGTAGCTTTGCATGCCTCTGCATCACTGAGAGATGTCTTACCTGTCAGTTCTTTATAAGTGGATGACTTAATGTAGACGTAGTTACAGGTTCCAGGCTCTTTGTAACCTGTCTGACCCGGTGTGTTAACCGTGTTGTCATGATCGAGAGGATGACCACCGCCAAGCAGCACTGTGGGTAGGAAAATGTCTTTCAGGTCAGGTCGATCTGGATTTACATCGAAATCTGGTCGAATTGCCTCCTGAAGAATGTTATCCAGGGTGGGAAAATCAGCATCGTACTTGCTGCGGCGGTTGACAGATGATTCAGCCGAACCGGGTGTTGCGTGGGTAATGGGAACGGAGGTAAGTAGACCCGTTGATTTGCCTTGCTTTCTGGCTGTTTGCAGAATCGTTTCAACCGGATTTTCAAAGATGTCTACCATCGCATTGTTGTAACTCTTCACTCCTGTGTAGAGTGTGAACGCCGTATTGGCGGAATCTGGTAGGCTGAGCTTGATGTATTCTGCTTGACAGTTGAACCGATTCGGAATGTCGTTAATAGATGCTCCCACTGGAACCTGGGTGTCGCAAGGTGGTGGTGTCGCAGGCGTCCAGGGATTGGGACCACCCCTTTCTACCTCCCAACCTGTGAGATTACCCAACGATGGGTCAGTTGCACCACCTGATGCATTTGCTGTCAGGTCGATACCGGGGTTGAACGGAAAAGGCTTAAAGGAAAAGCCGGAGCGAACATTGCTCTGACCGGTAATCGGATTGCTTCCATCCAGTGCCGAGTTGCTGGTAACAAACTGACCACTCTTAGAATCGAAAATCGTGGTGCCGTAGGTTGTCGCGTAAGTGTAGCCGTTCAGCGTTTGCATGTTTAAGCCACCACCTTTCCCACGAGTGTAGAAAGGTCCACCTTTGGCTAGAGCACCCGCCCGCGCTGGTTCCCAACCCATTCCATCGCCAATCATGATGATGACGTTAACACCATTACCTTGTACGTCTTGAGCAAAGGCAGGTTGCTCAATTAGGAATGTTGAGATAAACAGCAGACAACTAGCGATCCATGCGATCGCTCGTATACGCTTTCCAAACCAAAAATTCATCGAAGTTCCTCTGAAAATTTAATGAGAAAAATGGAATTACCAAAACCTAAGAATCACTAAAAATTCGGCAGGTGGGTTGAATCCCTAGTCACCCTAGCCGACCAATACTGAGTTCCCGTCCGATTTTTTGGCGTGTATGCATGCACCTGAGGATTTGGGCTGGTTGCCGTTGAAGCTTGCTGAATCAGCGGTAATCCGAACGCGAACATGAACACACAGATTAAGCCAACTGCAAACCAGTAAAGGATTCGTTGATTACTTTTCAGGAGTTGAATCATAAACACTACCTTAAATAAAGTTCCGATACTCTCCGAAGTTTCCGAAACCAGCAAAACTGGGATCGGGGAAGGTGCATTGCAAAACTTACCTAAGTACATAACCCTGATGGCATAGCAATGCCCAGGCAATATCAATGACGACATTGGCAGATAGGTAAGTAGAAATGCGCTCAAGAAATACTGTTGTTTAGACAGTGCTATAAAAGACTATCAACATTCAATAGTTTAAAGAATAACGTTTGGTTAATCTTACGTAAAATCTCTACTTTTAAAGTGCAAATATTTATGAATTTAGACTATTGGTATATAGGGGCGCTCCTACTTAATTTTCTCGCGCTCTTTTAAGAATGATAATCAATATTGTATAATCATAATCAAGGTTAAAGGCACTGCCCATTAGTGTCAACTTAATGTCAAACCCTTGACGCGCAACAACTTTTCTCGTTTTCTCGTGACCACGCTCTGCGTGGGAATGCATTCTGTCCGGCTCTGCCTCCAGAGTAAGGAGGCAGCAGCCCACCGATAGCGCGTTACTAGGCAGCAGCCCAAACGAGACTCGCCTGTATTTCCAAGGGGATCAAGCCTTAACTGAACCGTATTGATTTATATATAGGGTAATTACGAATTACGTTAGCGTAAGCGTTGCGTTAGCCGGTACTCCGGCGTCAGCGGTAGCGTAAGCGTTGCGTTAGCCGGTACTCCGGCGTCGGAACGAGCGTCATTATCAATTACGAATTATAATGACGCCAGCCGCCTAAATATCACCATTTCATCACCGACAACAGGGTTACGCGCCACCAGCCTATCAAGAGAATCTAAAATCTCCAGATGGCTGAAATCCAGTTCTTTAGAACTTTGCAGCATCTTGTCGCATAGTTTGTCCTGTTGGGATTGATTGAGAGTGTACCAATCGTCACTAATTTTGAGCGTGAGACTACTGCTGCGAAAATTAGCTTTAATAGATTTTATCAGTCCAGAGGCAAAGCGATCGCTAACTTCCGCCACTTGATTTTCGATCGCCGCAATCAAGTTTTCTTCTGGAGTCAATATTATTGTTGGTGTTGGGGTTGGTGTGGGAATCGGTTCTGGTTCTGGCGATGGCGGCGCTGACGGTGGTACTGCCTCTGTTGGAGTAGTTATTGTTACAGGAAGTTCTGCTTGTTGAAGCGGAACATTTGCTACTTCAGTAGAGGAGATCGGGCGATCGCCTCTACTTGAATTTATCGAAACTAGAATCACAATAATACCCGCAAGAATCCCTGTCAAAGCTGTATCCGACAATTTTGCTGATAGACTATCGGGTAACAAAAAGCGGATCTTAGCTAAAGCCGCACTCCACCAAGATTGAATCCGCTGCAAGAAATTGGGGGTTTCCTTAGTCGCAGTTGGTTCCGACCGATTCGCTTTTGGTCGGGGGGAAGAAGGTGGTTGGGAATTTTGATTGTCTTGGGACATGGAACTTTCACCGATAGCAGCCAATCAAGGACAAAGGACTTAAATTATTGCTGGTGCTGCCTCCTCTGCCCTAATGTATCACTTCGTTGCTTCAGCTAAACTTCCTACATATTTAGGGCTTGCTGACAATGTAGAAAAAGCTAACGCCGTGCGGATCGTAAAGCTTA
>CAXTSI010000428.1:0-7908 GCA_964246695.1 uncultured bacterium | reverse complement strand
GATTCATTTAGTTCAGTAATAACCGATTGTGACACCCTTGGGTGCGGAATGTGGGTTAAATCATCCGTTACATCCGTTATGTCATCCGTTGCTAACCACAATTTCTGATGAACCTCCAATTTGCACTAAGAAAGATAAAGTAGTAACAGCGATTTGCTTTGGAGTTGCAACATTTCAAGTATAAGCATAATTACTTAGGATTGCCTTATGACATCCACAGCATCAGAAAAAGTACGTTGGACAACTGCCGACTTGGAGTTATTTCCTGATGACGGCAAGCGTTATGAGATTATTGATGGAGAATTATTTGTGACTGTTGGCAGTGTGCTGACACCGGATCGGGTAATTTCTCTGGAAAGGGCAACGCTAAGTCCAAAGTAAGCTACTTTCCCGTTTAGTTCGTTTAATATCCTTTGGATAAACAACAATGCAAAGTATAAAATTACGTTCTCGTGTCGGAAAAGATGGAATATTACATCTTGATCTTCCAGTAGAAATGACAGATACAGAAATCGAGGTGACAGTAACAATTCAAAGAGTCACACCACAACAAAGAGGCTGGATGCCTGGTTTTTTTGAAGAAGTAATTGGCGGTTGGGTGGGAGAACCGCTACAAAGACCAGAACAGGGAGAGTATGAGACAAGGGAGCAGCTATTTTGACTTATCTTCTTGACTCAAATGTTTGCATTCGCTTGATAAATAATAGCAGTCGAGCGGTAACAACTCGACTTGCAGCCCAACAGCCAGAAGATATTTATGTTTCCACGATCACTCAATTAGAACTTTATTATGGTGCCTATCGTAGCGCCCAACAGTCAAGAAATTTAGAAATATTGCAACGCTTTTTTAGTCAATTTATTATTATACCTTTAGACCCAAAGGCTGCTCCGATAGCAGGGAGAATTCGGGCGGAATTAGCTGCTATGGGTACGCCAATTGGTCCTAATGATTTGCAGATTGCGGCGATTGCCGTAGCGAATAATTTAATATTAGTTACCCATAATGTTCGTGAATTTAATAGAGTTAATGGGTTGATCCTTGAGGATTGGGAGCAGGAAGATTATAGCGGGTGATATATCTACTAATATCTTTCAGGGCGCGTTTGGCTGAAGGAGCAAAAATATACCGACTCATTACTTACTTGGTAGCCTCTGCTTGCTCAATTTCCGCTTCAATGCGCCGGATATCTTCCTGAATTTCAGCAAATACTTCTTCGCCATCAATTCCTTCACCGCGATCAAGTTCTTCAACGCCAACTCGGATTTTAGCTTTCAACTCTGCTAGCCGTTCCTCTTGAAAGCGATCGCGCTCTAAGAGCAAACACAAAGCTTTACCAATCATCTCACTAATTGAGTTATATTTACCACTATTAACCTGAGCCTTGACTAACTGCTCAAGCTCTGATGTTAAAGATATATTCATCAGCAGCACCTGCTTTTAATTATTTCCTAGCGTAGGTCTTAATTCACCACTGTCTGCGCTTGTTGATAAATTATTTCTTGAAACTGAATCATATCTTTGCGCGGATCGGCGTGGCTGACTTTGACTAACAGTTGTTCTCCCAATGTCACATCTCGTTTGAAAAACATTGGTAACTGTAAGCCCAAATCCTCTAACATGATCAGTGCCAAGTTGCTGTCTTCACGAAGCCACATGAGCACAGTAATCTGCCAAACATTATCTGCATGGCGACGCAAATACTCTAAAGCCCAATATCTGTTAGTATCTCGTTCTACTGTCGTCACCTCTTGGGTGATAGTAGAAACAGACATCATCACTTGTTTAAGTTCTTCTGCAGAGAAGGGAAGAACTTCACCGCGTAGATGGGCTTTAAGTTGAAAGTGCGTCAGCAAGTCGCTGTAGCGGCGAATCGGAGAAGTTGCCTGAGTGTAGTTATCTAAACCCAAACCTGCGTGACGTACAGGGCTGATGCTCATTTCGCTTTTAGGCATACAGCGACGCATCGCACAAGCACGGACAAACCCGGCTGGGAGTTGGAGTAATTCTTCGTCTGGGGGTAATTCTGGCTGTGGCTGACCGCGAAAAGGTAGGGGAATGTTGTGAGTTCGACCGTAGCGGGCAGCAACCTCACCTGCAAGAATCATCATTTCTGCTACCAGTTGGCGGGATGAAGAGTCATCTAAAACTTCAATACTGATGTCGTCATTTTTGACTTTAATCATCGCCTCTGGCATATTGATGCTGATTGCTCCTTGAGCATACCGCCATGCTTTGCGTCGATCTGCCCAAGTCGAGATCGCCTCAATTTCTGGTTCTGCCTCCACCCCCAACTCTAGCATTTCATCTACATCTTCGTAGGTCAGGCGATAGGTCGGCTTAATTAGACTTGTTTGTATGCTATAATCTTCTACTGCCCCAAGTGCATCTAAAACAATCCCAAAACTTAAGGCGCAACAAACATGTCCCTGCACCAGACTCATTGGTCCAGTTGCCAATACTTCTGGGAACATGGGAATCATTCCCGTCGGTAAATAAACTGTACTGCCTCGTTTTCTCGCTTCTAGGTCTAATTCATCTTCTGGTATCAGCATCCGTGTCGGATCGGCGATATGCACCCACACACGCTCCCGTCCATCGGGGAGTAATTCCCAACTCAGACCATCGTCTATCTCGGTAGTACTTTCATCATCGATTGTGTACACCTTCAGTTTTGTCAGATCTAGACGGTTTGCATCTTGGTCTGGTGGAGGGGAATCAAAACGCTGTTGCGCCACTTCTAATACCTTGCTAGGGAACTGAACCGGGATTGACGAACGACGCAGAAATAAATTCTCATGCTGACTCCACCAACCCAAGTCCATTAACAGTTGAAAGGCTCCTTGGGGGGTTGCGGGACGCCCTAGCATTGTCATGGTTTCCAGGATCGGTACACTTGGAGGATAGGCACGCGCCAGAGAGTCATAATTTAGCCTCTCACGCACGACGTCAGCAAGCAATGTTGCATATTTTTCCAATGCTTCCAAACGTTGGCGTTCCACACGTTGCCATTCCACCGCCACACCATTAAGTGCTTGCTCTACACGAGCCAAAAAGTCTTGCTGTCCTCTAGCTTTTTGGGCTTCTACTTCCATCTGGTGTTTACGTTCTGCTACTTGAGCTAAAGAGCGAGGTTCGTAACCTTCTCCCTTTTGCTTGAAGTAGATTTTGTCGTCTGATAACAAGCAATGAGCAGCGTAACACTGTGATACTTGTGATTCGGAAAACAGCAGATTCGCCATTTCTGCCGGGGTGACTGTTTCTCCACCCTCAACCAGTAATTCCCAAGCAACCTCCAAACTTGATGGATCTAAATAAGGCTTTAGTTCCTCCAGAAATTGCGGTATTTGCGAAGGCTTATAGGTTTGTCCTGTAACTGTGTAGGTCATTTGTCGAGATGCAAGACTGTGGGATTGACCCCTTTCGTCTACTACAAACCAACGGGCTTTGCCGTCAGGACGATCTACTACACCCAGACGGCGATCGCTACCCACCCTAAATTCTACTAGCGTCCCCTTGTCCACAAGCCTCGCATTTTAAGAAGTTTTAAGTTTTAAATTTTAAGTTTTGAGTTTTGAGTTCAAATTAATTCATAATTCAACACTCATCACTCATCACTGTTTTTAGCCTTCCGCATTAATAAAAGGCAACAAAGCCAAAATTCGAGCGCGTTTAATCGAATATGTCAACTCTCGCTGTTGCTGAGCAGTCAGTCCAGTAATCCTGCGGGGTAATATCTTACCTCGTTCAGTGATGAACTTACGCAATAAATCTACATCTTTATAATCTATTGGTTCTCCTGGTTTAATTGGAGACAGGCGACGACGGTAATAACTCATATGCTACTTAATTTCCTTGTGAACAATATGTCTGTTGCAATGACGACAGAACTTTTTCAGTTCTAGCCTGTTGGTGGTGTTGCGACGATTTTTAGTAGTTGTATAGCGTGAAACGCCAGCAGAGCGCTTATCTACGTTAGTGCGACACTCAGTACATTCTAGTGTCACTACTATGCGGACACCTTTACTCTTAGCCATAATCTTACAATCAGTACTAGAGGAGAATTAACACAAATATCCATTATCGCACATTGCGCCGCATTTTTTCAACTAATCGCTTGACTTTAATATCTAGCGAATAGCCTCGACGCGACGAAACTATCATAGTCCTACTTGGGCGATCGTGCAAAGCTTGCCGCGCCTGAGTATCAGAAAAAGCTGCACCACAGTCAATAGCTAGGGGAATCACTAGCAGTATAGCAGTGGGATTGCTGATGATGTTGCCTAAGGCAATAGAAACCAAAAGCGCACCCAAACCCACTATCCCCTCTCGCTTTAAAAGTGCCTCCAAATCAGGAACTTTTCCTCGTTCAACTTCCAACACCTTGAGATCGAAAGCAAAACGCCCCAAACTCTGCCCTTGATTGTTATACACCATTAGCACCCGCAAAACCAGCCAAGCGATCGCAAAAACCAGTATCTGAACAACTTGAATGCCTGATTCGCTGCTGCCGAATATGGAACTAATCAACCAGACACTCAGGAAATCAATTCCTAATGCCATACCTCGTCGCGCAAACTCAGCCTTGGGATAGTGTTTTGGCGTGGGAACTCTTTCAATAGTCATAGATATAGCAATCCTAAATGATTCGTGAAAAAACATTGGTCGCTAATTGCTAATTGTTAATTGCTAATTGTGAGTCCAGGAAAGTGCAGCTTGTTTCCCGCGCCCTGGGAACTGGCCATCTTTGTAAGCGTTGCGATCGAACGGTACAAGGAGCCGAAGAACGAGCGTCACCCGAAGGGCTAATTGCTTTTTTACTATTAGCTATTAGCAGCATTCACAAAAATTTCACGCTCTCCTCCACGGACTGCTATAATAAGTATCTTTATAGGCACTAGGGAAACAAAGTTACCCTGTTCCTTAATAAATCTTAAATTTATATCGTGCGTTACTGACGCACTCTACTTAATCTTAATCACCCAAGTTCCTAGTTAGACTGATGTGATGCATGGTAATTGGGACTCAGTTTTTTCTTCCCATTACCCATTACCCATTACCCATTACCCATTACCAATGCTGTCAGTTAACGATGCAGAAGCAATTATTTTAAATTTGGTGCAACCGCTGGATACAGAAGTTGTAGATTTATTAGCAGCAGACGGTCGCATTCTGGCAAAGCCTGTCTCAAGTCAGCTGGACTTTCCCCATTGGGATAATTCAGCAATGGATGGCTACGCAGTGCGTTATGAAGACGTAAAAGACTGTAGCGCCGAAAATCCAGCAGTTTTAGAAATTGTCGAGGAAATTAAGGCTGGCTACCAGCCCCAATCTACAATTCAACAGGGGCAAGCAGCGCGAATTTTGACGGGTGCGGTGATGCCGGTGGGTGCAGATACGGTGGTTATGCAGGAAGTGACACGCCGGGAGGAAAACCGCGTCTTCATCCAAGCCGCCTCAAAACCACAAGAATTTGTCAGACATCGTGCTTCGTACTACCAAGCTGGGACGCAATTACTACCTACTGGGATTATTTTGAATGCCCCAGAAATTGCTGTGTTAGCTGCTGCTCAGTGTACGCGACTGGAAGTTTTTCGTAAACCTATTGTAGCAATTTTATCCACTGGTGACGAACTGATATCGGTCGATCAACCGTTGCAACCAGGGCAAATTGTGGATTCAAATCAGTATGCACTGGCAGTTTTGGTGAGACAGAGTGGGGCAGAACCGTTAATGTTAGGAATTGTTAAAGATGAACCAGTTGCCCTTGAGCAAGCTGTTGCCTATGCGATCGCCAATGCCGATATGGTTCTCTCTTCTGGAGGTGTTTCGGTAGGAGATTATGACTACGTTGAGCAAATTTTAGAGTCCTTAGGAGGAGAAATTCGGATTCGTGCGGTGGCGATGAAACCAGGTAAACCTTTGACTGTTGCTACATTTCCGATTGGCGATGGGTGTGAGGGCGGGGGGACCCCGCCCCTACGAGGACGGATTGCGGATTCACCGTTATACTTTGGGTTACCGGGAAATCCTGTTGCTGCGTTAGTGACTTTTTGGCGGTTTGTGCAACCAGCAATAAAAAAGCGAGCTGGACTGGCTGTTGGCTGGGAACCAAGGTTTGTGAAAGCGCGATCGCGTCATGAACTCCGATCGGACGGCAAACGCGAAACTTACTTTTGGGGTCAGATGTTTTTGAGTAAGGAGGGTGTTTACGAATTTCAGAAAGCTCCCGGTAGTCACAGTTCCGGCAATTTAATTAATCTAGCTCTAACCAACAGTTTAGCTGTTTTACCAGTAGGTCAAACATTAGTTCCTGCTGGAGAGCAAGTGCTAGTAATTTTTGACGCTCTCCGGGCTAAAGCCACGGAGATTCTTAAGACTTCACAGCCTTAATATCCTGGTTACCCAGTTTCCCAGGCTCAACACGTTTGCACTCCGTAGTGCGTGCTGATTTCTCCTTAAGTTGTTTCGGGCGTTTAGAACCCCGTGGTTCAAGTTCCTCAGAGTCCCTGAGTACTATACTTTGAATAGCTTCTGCTGCTCTGTCTCTGATTGTTTTTGCTGCACCGATGTCCGCGTGATCAATGTGTCCACAATCTGTACAAATAAATCGTTCTTTCTCACGATTTAATTTGTCAATATGTCCACAATTTCTACATTCACACGAAGAGTTTCGCGGATTAACTTTAATTAAAATCTTTCCTTGCTTCGCAGCCAGATACTCAATTTTTGAAGTCAATTCCGTCCATGCAGCATCAGAAATAGAGCGATTTAATGCTTTCTTTCTACTTTGTCCGTTCTTTAAGAACCTTCCTGTTGTTTCATCAACTTTTACCTTACACCGTCGCAACATACCAGCAACGTTTAAGTCTTCCAACCCAATAGCGTCTACATTACGAGATACTATAACGTTTGCAACATCCCACTGATATGCTTGACGTTTATTAGCTATCTTCTTATGAAGTCTTCCAACTATTTGTACTGCTTTTTTACGGTTCTCACTCCCTTTCTTTTTTCGATTAACCCGACGTTGCCTAATCTTTAAAGTACGTCGGGTCTTTTTGTTAGTAGCAAATCTAGGGTTGTTAATTTGATATCTATCAGAAAGGTGGACAAGTTTAGTCAAACCCAAGTCGCAACCAATAACTGTTTTAACTTCAGTTGACGGCATAGGAATGTAATCAGGTACAGATCTATCCTGAATCTGCACTGACACATACCAGCCATTTTGACGCTTTCTAACAGTTGCAGCTTTAATAGTAAATCCGGCTGGAATTGGTCTAGAGTTATGAAATCTCATCCAACCTATTTTAGGTAAATAGATTTTATTACCTTGAACTTTGATGCCAACAGCAAACGTAAAAGACGTAAAGTTAGACCTATTCTTAAACTTTGGAAAGCCTCTGCCTTCAAAGAAGTTTTTGTAAGCCGTATCTAATCGTTTAACATTTTGCTGTAACACAGTAGAGTCAATTTCACCGAACCATGGTCGAGATTTCTTTAACTGTGGCAATGCGGTTATCTGGATGTCTCCAGCACTGCGACGTGGATTTTTTAAATTACCTTCTTTGTCAGTCTTTGAATCTTTCCAAGGTTCACCCGTTGCACCATGTTTACTAACAAAACAAGTGAGAGGACAAGCCTCAGCCTTGGTTCTAATATCGCAGTAGTCTCCTTGAATAAATTGTTGGTGATACTGATTGATTCTATCTGCTAAACTCCAGTTGTAGCTAGACCGCAGCATACTTAGCCAGTTCTCCATTTTATCTGACTGAGTATCATTAGGACGTAGCTTATACGCATAGTTTGTTAGCAAGTTTTATCACTCTTTTTGTTTTTTATCTGTTATAAGTATCTGGAGTTTAGACTAACAGGGGGCGATCGCTAAAAAGGCTTACCCATTGAAGTTG
>CAXTSI010000427.1:0-7954 GCA_964246695.1 uncultured bacterium | reverse complement strand
CCCCTACTCCCCCTCTCCCCCTACTCTCCTACTGTTCCCGAATCACCTGAGTAAACTCGTTGACTGCATCATACTGATCTGCCATCCGCGAAAACTGCGCCAGTAATTCTAGGTCCAAGTCTGGAAGTAAAGAACTTTTGCGAACCTTTTCGTATTCCTCTTGTTGCAAACAATAGACCGAAAGCATTCCATCCTCCCAAAACCAGACCTCTGGTACTTTAAGACGCTTATAAACCTGCAGTTTATTAATTCCACCACTGGTAACGATAATTTCAACAATCAGATCGGGAATGGGTTTCTTGGTTCCCAAGTTATAAGACTCATCTGGTTCCCTTCGAGTACCATCTTTTCGTTTACCTAGGGTAGCACTTCCCCGACCATAAAACCGGATATTTTTGATTCGCATGTAAGCTTCAAGCAGCATTGCAACGGTTGTTTTAGAATCTTCATGGTCATCGGAAAGCGGAGACATAATTTCTAAAATTCCATCTAAATAAGTCAGCTGTGCGCCTGTACCTTCTAGGTCTACATCCAGCTTTTCAAGTTGATCCCAACTAACGTTATACAACAGAACATAGTTCGTTTTTGGGGTGGCAGGTTTTTCGAGAACTGGGGAATACATAGGGCGATCGCTCAGTAAAGGCAGTCTGTTGTCTCCATCATAAAAGTAAGATAAACCTCACAGGAATTACGCGCTATACAAATTGAGCATCATGTGTATAACGCACATGGTAAGGGCGCGGAAACCTCGCCCCTACGGTTTTGTGTGAATATTGCGGTTTGTAGCCCTACCGAAACCACTGCATACTTGACCATTTCTGTTAATGCGTAAGTCCTACTAATATAGGGGTAAGGCTAAATGCTTGGAGGTTATATGTCCTTGACTGTTGAAGACTTGGAAAAAATGCAGCAGCAGTATCCCGACTATCGCCTGGAACTCGTCAAGGGAAATATTATAGTTATGAGTCCATCAGGATATGAGTCAGATGAGGTCGCAGCTGAGATGATTGCCCAGTTACGTAACTGGGTTCGACCTCGCAAAATTGGACGAGTGACAGCTTCTAGCGCTGGTTTCAGATTGCCGAACTCAGATTTACGCGCACCTGATGCCTCATTTGTCTTAGCAGAACGCTTGCGTCGCAGTCCAAAGTCTTTTGCTCAGTTGGCTCCTGATTTGACAGTTGAGGTAAAATCCCCAAGTGATAACTTAGAGGATGTTCGGGCAAAGATTCGGGAATTTCTGGCTTTGGGAACTAGGGTAGGAATTCTCATCAATCCAGATAATCGGATTGTTGAGGTTTACTACTCTGGACAAGAGGCGATAATACTTAGAGATGGGGATGTTCTGACGGTTCCCGATCTGCTTCCTGGATGGGAAGTTCAAGTTTCAGATTTGTGGTCTTTGGTGTTTGAGTAGCGATCGCAAGTCTTCAGGTATGAAGAGGAAGTATTTATCATAAAATGACAATGGCTAATAGAGTCTAACTATGATCTACTGCCTCCATCCTAGTTGTGAAAAGCCCCTAAATTCATACGGGACAAACTTCTGCCAAAGTTGCGGGACAAAATTGGTGCCTGTTTTGGGAAACCGTTATCGCATTATCCAGCCATTGGGAGGTGGGGGATTTGGCAGAACTTATTTGGCAGAGGATCAAGACAAGCTGAAAGAGCATTGTGTCGTTAAGCAGCTAGCACCGCAAGTCCAAGGAACTAAAGCCTTGCGGAAGGCAACTGAACTGTTTCAAGAAGAAGCGCGGCGTCTGCAACAGCTGGGAGAACATCCGCAGATTCCGACTTTGTCTGCTTACTTTGGGCAAGATAACTATTTATATTTGGTGCAACAGTTCATCCCTGGGCAAACCTTACGACAGGAGTTGAAACAGTACAGAAGTTTCAATGAAGAAAAGATTTGGGAACTTTTAAGTGAACTATTACCTGTTCTCAACTTTGTTCACAAGCATCAGGTAATTCACCGCGACATTAAGCCAGAAAATATTATTCGTCGAGATCCCCAAGGGGATCTCGTACTGATTGATTTTGGGATCGCAAAGCAGTTAACAGCAAACTCTCTAGAGCAAACAGGTACAATCATTGGTTCATATGGCTATGCACCAATAGAACAAATGAAGTATGGCTGTGCATATCCAGCTAGTGACTTATTCAGTTTGGGTGTAACTTGCTTTCATCTGTTGACAGGAATTCACCCATCTCGCCTGTACATGGAACAGGGTTATGGCTGGGTGACGCACTGGCAGCAATTCCTAAAGTCTCCCATATCTATAAAACTGGAGAAGTTGCTAGACAAGCTGTTGCAAAAAGATATCGACCAGCGTTACCAGTCAACGGATGAAGTCTTGCAGGACTTGCATCAAAAGCTACAAACAGCGCAAATTATACGTAATTTTTCTGTAATGCCGCCGCCACCCTCAAGGATTAGCCTTAAACCATCAGTTGCCCCAAGCACTTTTCTTCAGCCGAGAATTCAGTTGAAAAATCAACTGTTAGTAGGAAGTGTCTTACTGCTGTTTGGGTTAGGCGGATATATCTCTTGGCAAAGCTTAGGGCGTACCTCAACCCTAACTGGACATTTTGACGAAGTGAATTCCCTTGCCTTTAGCCCTCAAGGTACTACCTTTGCTAGTGGTAGTGATGACAAGACTATCAAAATCTGGGATTTGAACAATAGAAAGGAGATCCGCACCCTTGGTGGGCATTCCAATTGGATTTATTCTGTTGGCATCAGTCCAGATGGTCAGACTGTTGTTAGTGGCAGTAAAGACAACACCATCAAAGTTTGGAACTTGAATACTGGACAGGAAATACGCACTTTGGAGGGGCATAAAAGCTTTGTTAATTCCGTTGCTATTAGCCCGGATGGTCAAAAGATCGCTAGTGGTAGTTATGACACAACTATCAAAATCTGGAACTTGAACACTGGAGAGGAAATTCGTACTCTCAAGGGACATTCTAGCGCGATTTTGTCCGTCGCTTTCAGCTTAAATGGTCAAACGCTTGTGAGTGGAAGTGCGGACAGGAGAATCAAAGTGTGGAACCTGAACACAGGAAAGGAAATACGCACTCTGACGGGTCATTCAGGCGACGTTAATGCCCTTGCCATCAGTCCAAATGGTCAGTTGTTGGTTAGTACCAGCGATGACAAAACCCTCAAAGTGTGGAACCCGAACACAGGAAGGGAAATACGCACCCTGACGGGTCATTCAGCCAATGTGAGTGCCGTTGCCTTCAGCCCAGATGGTAAAACCATAGCTACTGGCAGTGATGACAAAACTATTAAAATATGGAACCTGCATACGGGAGAGGAACTAAACACTTTAAAGGGGCATTCAGGCGAGGTTTTTGCCGTTGCTTTCAGTCCAGATGGCAAAACACTCCTGAGTGCTAGTGCAGACAAGACTATCAAGATTTGGCAACTGCCGTAGTGATTTTTTCTCGTTTTTCTCATTCCGGCATTCCCTCTTGAATTTATTCTTGAGGCGGAGCCTCTCCGAAGACATTCCCAGGCAGAGCCTGGGAACGAGGAACGGGGAAACGGTAGAATAATCCTAATTAAAAGCTTCACTTATACGAACTATGACGATGCATCCCGTACTCCAACGTGCATTTACCAACCGCCGCGCCCTCAAGGTAATCAGCGGCTTGAATAACTTTGACGCCGACAAGGTAGCAGCAACTATCAAAGCTGCCGACTTAGGTGGTGCTACTTTTGTTGATATCGCCGCCGATCCAGCTTTAGTCCAGTTAGCAAAAAGATTGACAAATTTACCAATCTGTGTATCTGGAGTTGAACCAGAGAAGTTTGTGGCTGTTGTCGCAGCTGGGGCAGATTTGATTGAAATTGGTAACTTCGATTCTTTTTATGCCCAAGGACGTAAATTTGAGGCAGAGGAAGTTTTAGCGCTGACTCACCAAACCCGTGCTCTCCTACCTGACATCACTCTCTCTGTTACTGTTCCTCACATTCTCCACCTAGATGAACAAGTACATCTGGCAGAGGAACTCGTGAAAGCTGGTGTACAAATTATCCAAACTGAAGGCGGTACAAGTAGCCACCCAACGCACTCAGGAGTCTTAGGACTGATTGAAAAAGCCGCTCCCACCTTGGCAGCAGCTTACGAAATTTCTCGCGCAGTGTCAGTACCAGTGCTATGTGCCTCAGGTATTTCTAGCGTGACAGCACCCCTTGCTATTGCTGCAGGCGCTGCTGGTGTTGGTGTTGGTTCTGCCATCAACCAACTCAATAGCGAAGTAGCAATGATTGCTGCTGTGCGTGGTTTAGTAGAAGCATTGGGAACTGTTAGCACTTCTAGGGCTATTGCCTAAATGGCTAATGGCTAATGGCTAATGGCTAATGGTAACAATTAGCAATTAGCAATTAGCAATTAGCAATTAGCAATTACCAGTAAGGCAATCCTTCAAGCTATATATCACCTGTTCAAGCTGTTCTTCTGACAATTCTGGGAACATGGGCAAGGATAAAACCTCGTAGGAGACTTGCTCACACGCACTTAATTGTCCCAAATTATACCCCAGACTTTTATAAACTGGATGCAAATGTAAAGGGTGGGGATAGTAAACCATTGTGTTCACACCCCGCTCTTGCAATTGACTACGAACCCAGTCTCTTTTTTCACCTAATACGCGAATGGTGTATTGATTCCATACTCCCATACCTCCCGCTAATTGTTGGGGTGCAATTATACCGGGAACTTGAGTAAGGAACTGGTGGTAACGATCTGCAAGCAGCCGTCGTTGGTGATTCCAAATATCTAGATAACGCAGCTTGATTTGAAGAATAGCCGCTTGGATGGCATCTAAACGGCTGTTAACACCGATTTCTTCCGAGATGTAGCGGTATTTTTGACCATGATCCCGTAGGATCTTTACTTTAGCAGCTATGGCTGGGTCATTGGTTGTTATCGCTCCACCATCGCCGCAACCCCCGAGATTCTTGGTAGGGTAAAAACTAAAGCAACCGATGTGCCCAATGCTTCCTACCTTTTGCCCGGACCAGCTCGCCCCTGTGGACTGGGCGCAATCTTCAATGACTACCAAATTGTGTTCCTTTGCGACTTCTATTAGTGCAGTCATATCCACAGGCTGCCCAAACAAGTGAACTGGTATAATTGCCTTGGTTTTGGGTGTAATTGCTGCTGCTACTCGCTTTAGATCTAAATTAAAGGTAGTAGGGTCGATATCGACAAATACAGGTTTGGCATCTAGAGTACTGATGACCTCAGCAGTGGCGATAAAAGTGAAGGGTGTGGTAATGACTTCATCGCCTGCACTAATGTTACAAGCTCTGAGTGCCAAATAAAGTGCATCCGTACCAGAGTTACAAGATACACAATGTAGTACATTAGTATAGGCAGCAAATTGTTGCTCAAAGCCTTCAACTAGAGGACCACCAATATAACGACCAGAAGCCAAGACCTCCAAGACGGCTGTACTCACTTCTGCTTCGATGGTAGTATATTGCTGCTTGATATCAAAAGCAGGGATGGAATTTACACTTTGAGTCATGAATTTTCATCGTATTTTGAAGATAGATGCCAACGCGCTCATCTTCGCTTATTGATTTTTCAATAAATAAGCTACTGTTCGACTGTCTACCCCAATATGCCTTAGCAAGAGTTTTTACCTAGGTTATTTATCAAAAATGCTACCCTTTATTAGGGTAAAAGGTGATATATATCAACTAAGGACAAATACTGGGGATTAAAGTTCCTGATGTGTTGGCTTTTTTGGGGAACTGTTAGTAGTTAGTAGTTAGTTGTCACTAGAACAACCAACAACTAACTACTAACAACTAACAATTACCCATTCCCTAATTTTTGGAGGTAAAGAACCTGTGCAGGATCTGATCAAACTGGATTTGGTTGATTTGGCAGGTGCTGTAGGATTGATGGGCATAGCCATTGGTTTATCCGCTCTTGAACGAATAGGACTAGAGTTAAATTTAGCCCTCGCTACTGGGAGAACCATCCTACAACTAGTGGTATTGGGATATGTTTTGGACTTCATCTTTGCTTTTGACAACCCTTGGGCGGTTTTGGCGATTTTAGCAGTAATGCTGACAATTGCAGCGATTGTCGCACGAAATCGCATCACTCAAAAAATACCTCAGCTATTGTTCTTGGTATGGGGATCAATTTTGCTCAGTACTACAGTCACGCTAATTTATACCAATTTCTTCATAATTAAACCAGACAGATGGTATCAACCGCAGTATGTGATTCCCTTAGCAGGGATAGTGTTAGGTAATGCCATGAATGCAGCTGCGATCGCCGGAGAACGTCTTGTCAGCATCGTTAACGCTAGTCATTTAGAAATAGAAACCCACTTGAGTTTAGGCGCAACTCCCCAGCAAGCAGTTGCTCAATATCGCAAAGACGCTATTCGTGCTGGATTAATTCCTACCCTCAATCAGATGATGGTTATAGGTATGGTGACACTACCGGCAATCTTCTCAGGACAGTTACTAAGTGGCGTTAATGCCCCTGAAGCTGCATCCTACCAAATTGTCATTATGTTTATGATTGCTTTTGCCAACTTACTAACAACACTATTAGTCACTCGTGGACTGTGTCGTCAGTTTTTTAACTTTGCAGCCCAGCTAATAATTAAAAATTAAAAATTAAAAATGTAAAATTTCTAATTTTTAATTTTTAATTTTTAATTTTTGACAACAAGGGGCAATCTGGCATTTTCACTGATGACTTCTAAAGCTTGCTGTAAGGTTTGCAAGTGATTAGTAACAATGGCTACAGTGTCTGGGTTACTTTGGTCATTGGTACTCATTAAGCTGCTAGAAAGTATTTGTTGATATTCAGGAGTTATCCAGACAGTGATCCCTTGATTATTTATAGTGAAATTGCAAACTCGCACTGCACCGGAACAGGTTTTATCTAGATCGGTGCGGGTTTTTTGGAAAGAACTAGCAACTTGTAGTTTTTCTTCTGCTTGTTTGAAGGCAGTCGAGTACTGGGTAATAAGAGTCTGAGCCTCACTATAGTACAAGCTTTGATTAGGAACCTGCTGAGCGGCATTCAACGCAACACTCCAGTGTGCTACCGCCGCTTGCCATTGATTTTGTTGCTCATAACTTTTGGCGTTTTTGGCTGCGTTAACTGCTTGTTCGTAGGTTTTGGTTGCTAATAGTTCTTTAGTTGCGCGATCGCGTGCTGCTGCTAGCAATGGTTTATATTGTGCTAACAGCTTTTGTGCTTCTTTGTATCTTGAGCTTTCTCTCGGAATTACGGTCAAAGTATTAACTGCTAATAGCCAACTAGACTGGACTTTTTGCAAGTCTTTCAAGGATTTGGTAGCAACTCCATGCACAGAAGCAACACTAGCTGCAGCTTTTGCGGCTTCTAGTTTTTTCAACCATCGTTCTTCTGTAAGCAGATCCAGCTTCACAGCTTGCAAATTGAGGCGATAGACTAATAATTTTGGCTGCGCCAGCCCATAAAGTGGACTATTGGGACTGATAACTTCCAGTGGCGCGATCGCCCGCCGCCACATCTGTTGCCTATCTTGTAATTCCTCTAGGCTATGTGCTAATATATTATGCCTTTGCGCCGCCAAAGATGCTATTTGAAAAGCCTTTACCACCTGGTTAATTTTTTCTGACTCTCCAGACAGACTTGCCGAAAGTTGCTTAGCTTCCTCGTGATGAAGCGACCAACGAGGAATCGTTTTTACAGATGCGCTTGCAGCATTAAATTCCTGTTGCAACTTTGCCAATTCTGCTTCGGATTTAATACTACGCGTCATTTGCCTAAATGAGCTTTGTAAATGCTTTGCCGTTTGTATTTCTTTACACTCAAACATCACACACGGGCGAGTCAAGAAATAAGCCGCACTGCCTAACACTGTAATGAGTACTAAGGCCGCACCCATTAAGAGGGGAGTGGGGGGAGATGAGGGAGTGGGG
>CAXTSI010000426.1:0-8009 GCA_964246695.1 uncultured bacterium | reverse complement strand
GTTGGTCATGGCATCCAGAATAATTGCCTACCCCGAATTATTGAGGGGATACGATTAAAGCGACTGGGCGACCGGTGGATGCGATCGCTATTAACGCTGGCGTAGGAGTCGGCGGCGATTTCGCCCGCGAAACCGACCTGAAGGACGAGCTCAATCTCATCAACTTGAACGTCGTTTCGTCCGTACATCTAGCCAAACGAGTGGTGAAGGACATGGTCGAGCGCGGTAAGGGACGGATTCTCTTCACTTCGTCCATCGCTGCCCTGATGCCCGGACCGTTCGAGGCGGTCTACGCAGCCTCCAAAGCTTTTGTGCACTCCTTCTCGGAGGCGCTACGCAACGAGTTGAAGGACACGGGCGTCACCGTCACTGCGCTCATGCCTGGTCCGACCGATACCAACTTCTTCCATCGTGCGGATATGGACGACACCAAGGTGGGCGCGAGCGAGAAGGATGATCCAGCCGAGGTCGCCAAGCAGGGTTTTGACGCTCTGATGGCAGGCAAGGACAACGTTATCGCAGGTTCACTCAAGACGAAGCTTCAGGGCACTGTGAGCAAGGTCTTGCCTGATACCGTTAATGCCGAACTGCATCGCCAGCTCTCTGAGCCGGGGTCAGCCGACAAGTAATCAGCCCCGCTCTCGCTTTATAGGTCAAGTGCCTATAAAGCGAGAGGGACGAAAAATGCTCCTTCGAGTCCACATGTCGAATTATTTGTTCGTATTTAATTGGATTTAATCTAAATCTTTCAGATGCAACTCTAAATATCTTAATTACATCTGCTTCATTTTGAAGTGCGGAATCTGGGTTGTAATTACGAATTATTGTTGCGAGAACACCATTATCCGGTAGACCACAATATAACCGTAGGGGCGGGGTTCCCCCGCCCTGACAACTGCTGGAAACCAGGAAAACCAGTCATTTATGCGTAAAATTCGCTTTCCTGAAGGATCTGCTAACTAGAGTTGACGGTTACGCCGTCGCACTGCGTACCAAAATAACTGTACAACTACTCTTACGAGAAATAGTCTCTGGAATATTTCCTTTAATCGTTTGTTGCAGAAGTCCTTCACGACTAGCCCCCAAGATAATCACATCGCTGTGGTTAATTTCTGCACACTGAATCACCCCTTCACAAACAGAACTAGCGTGGACTGGAGTAAAAATCACATTACATTTGAGTTTACGCTTGAGAAAGCGAACAGCTTTTTCCAGCACTACTGTGTCAGGAGTAGATTCACTTGGTTGGAAAACTTGACAAAGCTTAATTTGTGGCGACAAACTGAGGGACGCAAGCGCTGGTAAGAGTTGAACCGCTTGGCTAGAGTTAGGACCGCCTGCCATTGGAACTAACCAACGGTCAAAGGTTCTTTTGCCATTCAATTTAGCCAAGACAACATCACAACCTGCTTGTCGAATTATAGTGTCTACAACTTGGCTAAAAACTCGACCGGGTGTAGAAGTGCTGCCTTTCCAACCCATCAAAACTAAGTTAATGTGTCGCTCTTTGACAGTCTCCAAAATTGCCCCAGCGACATCATGGGCTACTCGTACTTGGGTGTGAACGGGAATCTGCCAGTCTTTCCCCAGTTGCACTGCCTGATGTAATAGCTGATGACTGGCAGTGGTTTGCACTGGTGTTTCCGCTGGGGTAATACTGCGGGGCACTACGATCACTTGCAGGCATTCTAGTTCGTAATGGCGCTGCTTGGCGATCGCCGCCGCCATCTTCAGCAAAGTCTGAGCCGTATTTGGATGCGAGAGTGGTACGAGCAACCGTCCTTTTCCTGTAGCCGGAGCGCGAGTTTGGTAAACTACATACGAAGGTTCTGGTTTCGGTCCCACTTGTTGGGTATCACCACTGAGTCGCTCTGCTTCCACCCGAATAATATCAGTGCGTGTAATAATTCCCACCAGCTTTCGACCTTCCGTGACGGGCAAACAGCTAAGGTCATAACGGTTGAGTAGGTGCAGCACATGAGCTAGCGTAGCTGTTGGACCCACCGTTACTGGTTCAGGTGTCATGATTTCATTAATAATTGTATCCCCCGCTAAGTGTCGTGAGGCAGTATTTGCGAGATCTTTTTGAGTGATAATTCCAACAACTTTGCCATCGGAGACAACTGGAAAGTTGCGATGCAAGGATTGAGAAAACGCCTGCACTGCTTCATCCAAGCTCATTTCACTAGAGAGAGTTTCCACACGGCGCTGCATGACATCTGCTGCATTCAAAGAAGCTAAAAGTCCCTCTGTGGTTGGGTCTTTTTCCAAGTGAATGCCATTCCACTCCAAAAGAAGATCGTAAAGCGATCCCGGCATCACTTGTTCCGCCACCAAGTAAGCAACAACCGAACCAATCATCAGGGGTAGCACCAAATTAAAATCTGTCGTCATTTCAAATACAATGACGATGCTGGTAATTGGCACTCTAGCTACGGCACTTAAAAACGTACCCATACCCGCTAGGGCATAGGTTGTGGGAGAAGAAATTCCCAGCATACTATGCTCTGCGGTTCCCACCAAATAACCGAGAGCAGATCCCAAAAGCAAAGGGGGAACAAACAACCCTCCAGGCGCTCCCGAACCGTATGCGATTAATGCGAGAATAAATTGAGCGATAAAAACGACGGTTGTTACTTGAGGGCTGAGGTCGCCAGCAGTCAACGTTTCCCGCAGTCCAGCGCTATCGCGGAAAGGCTCTGGTAAAAAAGCGATCGCTATACCGCAGACTAACCCAGCTAAGCCCACCCTTACAGGTAATCGAAAGCGTACCCTACGGCGGTTAAATTCTAAAAAAGCGATAATTCCTTGATTAAATAGTACCCCCAACAACCCCGCCACCACTCCTAACACTAAGTAGAAAGGAATTTCTTGGAGCGAAAAGTTGGTCTTTAGCGCCGTCAACTCCAAGTTTAAGCTATGTCCTCCCAACCACCGAGAAACAACCGCACCAATGAAAGAAGCGAGGATTGCTGTACCCATCGTCAAACCGGATACATCTTGAAGTAGTTCTTCAACAACGAAGAGGACACCTGTAATCGGGGCATCGAAAGCTGCTGCTAAACCAGCTCCAGCACCGGCGGCTATCATTTGGCGGCGGTAATCTGGGGAAGTTGGAAAGAAGCGACTGAGATGATTGGCTAATGCCGCTCCCACCTGTAGTGTTGGACCTTCCCGACCTAAGGGTAAACCCGAACCTAGTGCTATAGTTGCGCTTAGCAGCTTGACCAGCGCCACCCGCAAATCTAGTGCTATTGGTACTTTAGCCAGTACAGCCTTGACTTGCGAAATGCCGCTACCAGAAGCCTCTGGAGCAACTTTCTCCACCAACCAACCACTGAGCAATCCCCCCACTAAGCCAATAACTGGTAGCACCAACCAAGCTGGTAAATGTTCAGTTGTATGGACTCGCCATGTGCCAAGAACATTCACACTTTGCTTTAAGAATACTGCTGCTAGCGCTGAAACTAAACCAATCACACAAGCTTGAAAAATCGCAAACCGCTTGGGTTGCAAAAGTTGGCGGTACAGCTTGAGCCAAAAAATTTTTCCCCTGACTAACATTTTGTAGTAATCACTATATGGATGGAATTGTTTGCTCCGGCATTGCCAAGGCGTCTTAAACCAACAATTTCACATTCTTAGTTTTGACAAAAAAAATGACATAAAAACCCTATCCAGGGAATTAGAGTTCTTGCAAAAGTACCCATTTGCTTTATTGCCGTGAGCAATTATCAGAAATATTACCTAAGATAGATTAACAAATATTTGTCGTCTATTCATAAAAAATCATCGAAAAAAGTGAAATTATCCTGAAATATACATCCTACTTAAGGAATATATATTACTACAAAAATGAGGCAGCGTGTAGTCTCGATGACAAAATGAAATTAGACTAATGCAAAAAAGCAATCTCGTTATTCCCCCTAGTAGCTTACTTACCTCCCGCCACAAAAACCCTGAGAGTTTGAGCTAGATTGGTGATTTCTTGCATCAGGTCTTGGGGGCTAAAACCAAAAAACCTTAAGACAACGATGATGACAAAAATAGCGATCGCAGTACTAATGAATGTCTTCAACAAATTGACTACAGCCCCGAAGACTATCCACGCTATAATTAGTGCCGCAATTAGAATTATTAAATTAGTTGGCATGGTTTTGCCTGAATGAATTACCATTAAAAGTTTTGTTGCCAGAAAAGAATATGTAAGAGGAGAATACATATAGATACACTAACAATGCCTATTACCAATCACCTTACAGTATTAAACTTCTCAAAAGATAACTATGACTGAACAAGAACGCGAATTGCTGAACAATCTGCTAACCAACTTGGCTGCAACTCCTGCAGGACAAAAAGATCCTGAAGCTGAGAACCTCATTCGTCGTGCCTTAGCAGGTAGATCTGACGCCACCTATCTGCTGGTTCAGCGCACCCTACTACAAGATATTGCCCTCAAAAACGCTCAGTCCCGAATTAATGCACTTGAGCAACAACTACGCCAAGCACAGCCGATCTCAGACTCAAGGACATCAGGCTCAGGAAGCTTCCTTGGTGGCGGTTGGACCCAACCCGCTTCGTCCGGTCGCTGGAGTCAGTCACCTCCACAGTCTCAGGATTGGAACGTCCAACCTGCACCCCTGAGTGCGCCTCAACCGAATGCCTTCTCTGGCTTCTTAAGATCTGCAGCCACGACTGCTGCTGGCGTAGCAGGTGGTGCTTTGCTGTTTCAGGGATTGGAAAATTTGTTCGACCATCATGGGGGTTGGGAAGATCAACCTCAGGAGATTGTGGAGAACATCATCGAACCTCCGGCGATCGGCAATGATTACCAAGACATCCCCCAAGATAACTATCGAACTGACGATTCCACTCAGTTTATCCCTGACGACTACCAAGGTGGCGATCCAGGTTTCGACAACACCGGCAACTTCTACTAGGTTTTACTCGGATTTCGGCGTAATCCTCGTTCAGGACAATGCTGATGATGAGAGTGGCGATCGCCACTCTTAGTAAAACCCCCAGAGCTATCTCCTTTGGGGGTTGTCGTCAGAAAATTTGGCTGCAACAAGGACAAGGCTTCAAGTACGTTTGTAATAAAAGACCCCGGGAGTTAGCCGAGGACAAGAGGATTCTGCTTTTTGCATGCGTGTCTCTGGGCAAGACCCATTGATTCATACAATACTCTTCTCTGAATCGAAGTAGATGCCAATTTGGCAATAAAATAGTAGCAAAAAGCATAGACATTTATATATAGGAAAAATACTCGTGCATCTGTAATAAAACACCCCGGTAATTAGCCGGGGTGTTGAAAATTCTGCTTTTTGCATGCGTGTCTTTAGGCAAGACCCATTGATTCACAACATACACTGTCTTGAATCGAAGCTGTTGCCAATCTGGCAGCAAAATACGTGAACTACCTAGAGTTAGATCTTCTATAGCAATAATGCAATTTCATCATTTACAGCTTCTTCTAGTCGAGTAGACCACAATATAACCGTAGGGGCGGGGTATCCCCGCCCTAACATTGCGTTCAATTCAATTGAAAACTGTTGTATTGTGCAGGAGGAAGTTGAGTTTGTCTTGGATTTTTATAAAATAAAACTGACATTTTTTCTGCGTAGAGTTGGTCAAAATAACCACTCTATCTTTTTGTCTCTACTGCCATACCTGCCTTCCACTGTTCTGATTTAGACCGAATGGAACCCGCGTAAAAATTACTATGTCTGGGAAATTTTTACCATACAAGAAGTGGTAGGGATTCAAGTTATGAATGACAGCAGTTTTTAATTGAACCTGCACCACAATGTTAGGGCGGGGATACCCCGCCCCTACATGCGTTTCTGGACACTGGCGATCGTTGTTTCCCATTTTTCCCATAAAGGATGCACATCTTCTGGCTGTCCTTCATAGTTAAGCATTTGGTCGGAAATCAATACCCAAGGTTGAGCACTGCGCGTCCAGAGGTTGCCTACAGGGCGTAACCAACTTGTATCATCTAACGTTCCAGCTTTAACGTTGATGGTTTGAGGGTTGTATGTTCGATCGTGAAACAATCGCGTTCCGCAGTCGCTACAGAACAGGCAAGTCACCTCTCGTCCACTATCAGCTTTACGAGTCCAAGCTTTCGGTTGTCCTTGGACAAGGATAACTGCATCTCGTGGGACGGTGAGAGACATTCCAAAGGCACTGGAGGATTGTTTCTGACATTCCTTGCAGTGGCACAGGTAGAGAGTTAACGGTTCGGCACTGATTTCATAGCGAATCTGTCCACATTGACAGCCTCCAGTGTAGGTCGTGCTCACAGCTTTTCTTTCCTTTGCAATTTACTGCTGTCTGATTGTAGCGAAGTTTTGAACTATGAAAATTTTTCACGTCTCAGCGCCTTTATACCCGATCATTTGGTATCTATAGGAAAAGGAAAACTGCAAATTTCACCTATAGCAATCCTAAATGATTCCTGAACACCTCTCCCTTGTCCCCCTTGTCCCCCTTGTCCCTCTTGTTCATAAATCAAACAGAACTGCTCTAGGCAGGTAGCATAGAGTTTTATAGCTTCATAAAAGAGGAAGGCGATCGCTATGGGCATGACCCTCACTGAAAAAATCTTGGCAAAAGCCTCCGGTCGGTCGGTAGTCGAACCGGGGGAAAACATCTGGGTTAATGTTGATGTGCTGATGACTCACGATGTTTGCGGTCCGGGAACCATCGGTATTTTCCAACGCGAGTTTGGTGAAGACGCCCTCGTTTGGGACTCGGAAAAAATCGTGTTAATTCCTGACCATTATATTTTCACCGCTGACGAACGCGCTAACCGCAACGTAGATATTTTGCGTGAATTCGCTTATAAGCAAAGTATAAAATACTTTTACGACATCACCGACAGAGCCAACTTTAAAGCCAACCCAGACTATAAAGGGGTTTGCCACATCGCCCTAGCCCAAGAAGGTCACACCCGCCCAGGCGAGGTGTTATTTGGCACTGACTCCCACACTTGCAATGCGGGTGCTTTCGGTCAATTTGCCACTGGGATCGGCAACACCGACGCAGGCTTTATCATGGGTACTGGCAAGCTGTTAATCAAAGTTCCCGCCACTATGCGTTTTGTGTTGGATGGCGAATTGCCTCCTTACCTCTTGGCAAAAGACCTGATTTTGCAAATAATCGGAGATATTAGCGTTGCTGGGGCAACTTACCGGACAATGGAATTCGCTGGGGAAGCTATCCAACGGATGACAATGGAAGAACGGATGACCATGTGCAACATGGCGATTGAAGCTGGTGGGAAGAATGGCGTCATTGCACCTGATGAAACCACATTTGAGTATGTGCGATCGCGTACAGACAAACCCTTCGTTCCCTTTTACACAGATAATGATGCTAAATTTTATAGCGATCGCCGCTATGATGTCTCCCAACTAGAACCAGTCGTCGCCAAACCCCACTCTCCCGATCGACGCGCTTTAGCACGAGAATGCAGCGATGTCAAGATTAATCGCGTTTACATTGGTTCCTGTACAGGCGGTAAAACCACTGACTTTCTGAATGCTGCTCAAATTCTTAAAGGTCGCAAAGTCAAGGTTCCCACCTACTTAGTACCTGCCACCCAAAAAGTCTATGAAGACCTGTTTAAAGTCAAGTACGCAGGGCAAAGCCTCTCAGAAATTTTCTTAGATGCAGGTTGCATAGAACCCGCAGCGCCTTCCTGCGCCGCTTGTCTGGGTGGTCCCAAAGATACCTTTGGACGCATGAATGAGCCGGAGATCTGCGTTTCCACCACTAACCGCAACTTCCCCGGACGCATGGGCAATAAAGAAGCTGGAATTTATCTTGCTTCCCCCTACACCGCCGCAGCTTCCGCACTCACTGGGTATGTAACAGATCCACGTGAGTTTATGTAATGGGGAATGGGGAATAGGGAATGGGGAGTAGGGAGATGAGGAAGATGAGGAAGTGGGGGGAGATGAGGAAGATGAGGGAGTAATTTCTCCCCCCACTCCCCCCACTCC
>CAXTSI010000425.1:0-8013 GCA_964246695.1 uncultured bacterium | reverse complement strand
TGGTAAATGCGATTTTTTACATCTTGCGTGCAGGCTGCTCATGGCGAATGATGCCTCATGATTTACCAGCATGGCAAACTGTATACTCGTATTTTCAACGTTGGCAGCGTCAAGGTGTGTGGGAAAAAATTCATACAAGCCTGCGATCGCAACTCAGGGAAATCTCTGGACGAGACGTAGAACCATCCGCCGGAATTATAGACTCTCAAACTGTGAAAACAACTGAAAAAGGAGGAGTCAAGGGCTATGATGCCGGAAAAAAGATTAATGGTCGTAAACGTCATATCCTTGTCGATACGATGGGTCTAATTTTGATGGTTGTTGTCCATGCAGCTTCGATTCAAGACCGTGACGGGGCAAAACTCGTATTCGATCAAATTGGCAACTTGTTTCCCAAGTTACATTTAATTTGGGCAGATGCCGCATATGCAGGCTCGTTAGTCGATTGGGTCAGATATTTCATTGGTTGCGGACTCGAAATTGTCAAACGTTGCGATCTCACCTCTGGCTTTAAAGTCTTACCTCGACGTTGGGTCGTAGAGCGTACACTTGCATGGCTTGGTCGTTACCGCCGTCTGAGTAAGGATTACGAGTATCTTCCGCAAACGAGTGAAACCATGATATACGCCGCTATGACGCATCTAATGTTACGTCGATTAGCTCGTAATCGTCGTTCCTCAACTGCTTAAGATTTATTTTATAAACACCCTCTAAGGCTTTCGGAACGATAGACCATCTATTTTTCTGTTAAAAAACTCAGTAAAGAATTCAAAGTTAATCTATCAAATTCTGAGATGAGTTTTTTGACAAGTCTTCATAGCAAGCGTGCTGGCAATGTGTTGAGCTTATTTGCAATTAATCCTGGTTCAAACGGATGATTGCAGGCTAGTTGCAAATAATCCTGGCTCAGTTGCAATTAATTCTGGCTGAAGCACAATTATAGTTGCAAATAATCCTGGTTTGTAAATGTCTTGATTGCAGGTTTGGGCATTTATAATTGCAGGCTCTTACACTTAGTCTTCTTAAGCCGTGGTGGCGACTGTAGGCTATCATCCTTTCTAGGATTGGGATGTGGTCTAGCGTGACTTTGGCATACCTATTCAGCCCACCCGTCTCCTCATCCTCGAATTCCCAAAATGTTGGTAGAAATATCTTGGCTAGTTCCAGGTAGTTCTGAAGGGTTCTCACCGTTATCGGTGGCTCAAACAGGCTTGCAGCTTTAGTTCTGCTAAACTCGACTACTGGAATGATGGCTGGCTGGATGTCTGCTAATGTGATATCGGTTCGCATTGATACGTGTTGCTTCGTGTCGTTTCCGTGAATCGCTTCACACTTCCTACTATATATGCAATATAGTAGCTTGCGCAATACATTAGCCATACAACATTGTTATGGTTACAGACTCGACCAATAAGAAAACTGTATTGTTGTTGTATGGCTACTATATTACGCTTGTATATATACTACTAATATGTTGCAATATAAAGGAACAAGATGTTTTGTACGGATGAAATGATCAATAAAAGGCGAAGAATCGCAACTACTTATAGGCTAGACAGTTGGGTGACTGATCAGTTAGTAGACCTATCAGACCAAGCCGGGGAAAGCGTCAATTCTTACGTAGAAAAAATCTTGTTTGAACATTGCAATAGCAAGTTACCTGAAGATAAAAGGGTGCAACCGCTAGGCGACCAGCGTCGTCGGGCAAGCAAAAGAGGCTTAAAAATTGTTCAAAGCCAGGATGAAGATCAAGAGGATGATTGACCCTCTGCTATTGGCTTAAACTTTCTTCCCTGGTTACTACTCGATGAAAAACAGCGTTCCCTAATCGGTCAGTAATTTACAAGGAATAAGTCATTGTTTGTAATAAAAAATATAAGTATGACTAACCACAACATTAACGACGATAGAAGCATCCGCGAATCAATAGCCGAATTAGCGCAGCGACAATCTGATACACAGACACAACTAGATACGTTTCTGGAGACTGCTAATCGAGTACTAGCCAGAAGCGCGGTTTTAGACGACGTTGTTCAAGAATTAAGGGACAGCACAGAACAGCATGAACGCAGCTTTGAACAGCACCAGCGCAACTTTGAACAACATCAACGCAATTTTGAAGAACATCAAAGGACTACTAATGCTGCTGTCGAGAGACTTGAGGCAATACTTTTGCAACTAATCCCTAAAGGCGGCAGCCAATGAGCGATTACTTTAATTGCCCCCGGTGCGGCTATGCTCCCAAGCCCAGCGACCCACGAGCGCGGGAGCTTGGTGTATGTGCTGACTGCTGGGTTGAGTATTATATGCAGGATTGGTACGACTTGCAGGCAGCCGAAGAGAAGACACGCTTAAGTCAACAACGAAGCAAGCCAGAGGGAACCATCGATATTAGGTGAAGATCGACCGCCACGGGAAAGCAAAGGTTTTGTCTACTTCAGAAATCCAGCGGCTGTTTACCTCTGGCTTGTTTACCGCTAGGGACAAAACCCTGTGTGCTGTCATGCTTTACACTGCTTGCCGTATTAGGGAATGCGTCACCTTAAAAATTGCGGAATGGTTAAAATATTATCTACTAGGTGATAGCTATCTGTATTTTGAACTTATTCACACCGACAAAGCATTCTACAAACCAATAGCAGAACAAATCGTAGCTACTAGGACTTACGCACTATACAAATTGACCATCATATGAATAGCCAGCTTGTTAAAATAAAAACCTTGCACTGCCTCGTTCTTGGGCTGCTGCCTGGGAATGTCATCAAGTGAACTGCCGCATCCCCAGATGACGTCCGGCTGAGCCGGACATAACAGCATTACAAGGCAGCAGCCCAGTAACGAGTGATAATACACAATTGTTTTTTTCTGTCAATGCGTAAGTCCTAGCTACATACAAATTCGTACAGGAAGTTTTTTTGTTATCAGGTATCTTCCAACATGAGGAAAAGACACCAGAGAAAATTTTACTGGCAATTCAAATTGAACGTTGCGAAAGATCATTAAGCGATAGCGGATTGACCGGAGACCCATCGCTAGTAAGTAAATCTCAGAAGTACGAACGTAGCTTGAAAATGCGTAAAAAATTAGAAGACCCGGAAATGCTTCTTAAACACGGTAAATTTAGAAAAGCTAACACACCATCCGAATCACTTATGGCAGAAGCAATACGTATTGCCGGTATTCCAGAAAACACTGTATTCCGAGCTAAATATCGAGAATATCTAAAAAAAATCAATCGTTGTGATCGTGAAATTAGTAGAACAAAAGAAATAAAAACAACTTTTTACGACAATGGAAAAATTATCACATCCACTACTGAGATGCAAAAGCTCAGGAAGACTGCCAGTAAAGGATTTAAGTCATGAGTACTGAGTTTGTGAAGGTACTCCGCCAAATTTGACCGTAGGTAGGGGTAGCAGAATATCCTTATTGATGTGCGGTGCGATGCCTTGCATTTCCGGCAAGATGTCCACGTTTTTATATTCCCCCTCAAGCTCATCCGCTTGAGGGGAACCCAAAAGAAAAAGATGTAGCGCCAATACCCTGCCTTGTTAAACACAAAGTCGAAAATTGCTCACCACATCGACGTTTTTATATTCACTTATTAATTTATCAGTTTCCGGCATAGATTGCCATAGGAGTAGTAGCAAACTCGACTAAGTGTTTATTAATACAGATGGCAGAGGCGCTGCAAAAACAAGGAAGCAGAGCCATGCCAAACCGATTTTTAAAACGATTAGCCAGTCTTATTGAACAACGCCGCCTCACTGACAACCTACACCTGCTGGAGCAGTTCGGCTACGATCTTGAAACAGCTATTTCCCTCCTGGGAAGACTGCAAAGCAAGGGGGTGAGAGCATGACACTCACTCGCACCGCACGTAGTAGTCGCAGTAATCCTTGCCCAGTTTGTGAAGGCATCAATGGAGCGTGCCGCATTCTCCAAGATGACACTGTATTCTGTCATGGGTTTGCAGACGCAAAAGTTGCTGAAGTTTTTAACGGCTATGTGTGTTTAAAGGTTGCCAATGGTCACACGGCAACTTTTAAACTGGATAACTCGGCTGAATGGTCGGAAGAGCGTAGGCAGGAAGGGCAGCAGAAGAAGGCAGAACGGCAACAAATAGCCAAGGAGGAGGAAAGAAAGCGGCAAGCGGAGGAGGAAAGAAAGCGGCAAGCTCGTGCGTTATCGCCAGAGGAGAGGCACGAGTATTACTCGGAGATTTTAGCGAATCTTTCACTCGATGCTGCAAGTGTAGACGACTTACGGCGACGAGGTTTTACTCAAGCCGAAATAGAGGCTTGCGGGTTTAAGTCCGTCAAAAAGTGGCAAAAGCTAAACAATCAATACAATATAGGGTTACCGGGAATTGGTAAGGACGGCACGTTCTTGCTTGTGCCCGATGACGGCTATCTTTGCCCAATACGCGACTTTGAAGGAAGAATCACCGGAATACAGGCAAGGTTACACACCCCGCGAGATAACAATCGTTACACCTGGTTATCGACACCGGATACTGCGACATTGAAGCTACAGCCACAAGATGAGAACCCGTTGGCAGTTTTTCACCCACCATCCGGCAAGCCAGAAGGTATTGCCATTATAGAAGGTGTGGGGGCTAAACCTTTTCTTGCTAGCCAGAGGATGAATCTACTGGTGATCGGTGCGGCTGGTGGGCAGTGGTTATTGTCTCCAAAGCTTCTAGAAAAATATATTAATGCGGCGATCGCTCAATATGGGGAATTACCTATTAAGATAATTCCCGATGCAGGTTGGGCTTTGAACCCGCAAGTCAAGAAGAACTTAGCTAATACTATTGACTGGCTTAAAAGTAAGTTCAGTCCATCGAATGTTTTTATTCTTGACTGGAACCAAATACATAAAAGTCAGGGTGATATCGATGAGCTAGAAGATTTATCAATAGTTAGAACACTAAAAGCCGGGTCTTTTCTCAAGAAGTATAAAGAGGTTTTCGGAGACAAAGGTTTTGCGCCAAAGCGATATCAGCAGTGGGCAGAAAGCCGGGTTAAACTAACGGCTGATATCGTTCAACATGAAAAGTGGTTAAGTATCCCTGAAGGTATCCAGAATGAGTGCGATATCCTGCTAATCAGGAAACAGTTAGGCGGGGGGAAAACTCAAGCCACGATTGAGTTCCTTAAGCCATTGGAGATAGTTTCTTTACTAGTTGGGTATCGGAATAGTTTGCTCAACAATATAATAGCTAGAGCGAACGAGATGGGGCTAAATGCCTTGCACATCAAAGATGTTTTAGAGAAAATGGAGGGGAATTATGTTAACTTTGCGGCTGATGATAGCGTTAGGCTGTGGGGTGGATGTGCTGATAGTTTCTTCAAATTTAACGCGATCGTAAGTCGTAACCCCGACTACTATTTAATTCACGATGAAATCTGCTCCGTATTAGGACATCTAAAAGGGGGTGGTACTTTAAAGGGTAGGCAGCAACAAGCGATAGAATGGGATGTTAATGCCATTAAAAACTCCCAATTTTGTGTCATGCTGGATGCCAATTTATCCGACAGAGAAGTAGACTTTATTCGCTCATTATTCCCAGAAAAGCGTATAAAAGTTTTAGATAGCGTTTACTCTCCAAATCCCAGAACCTTTTATTTTGTGGAGACGGAAGCATCAACAGAAGATTACAGCACACAGTCTAAGTACTTACCAGCCGAGCTATTGAAAAGAGCTAAGGCAGCAGAGAGATCTCTCTGGATTTCTGATAGTCAGAGAAGCTGTGAGGTCGCTGATGAAATTTTGACAAATCTTGGTCATAAACATTTTAGACTGGACGGAAAAACTAGCCATGATGAGTTAGCTAAGCAGCTACAAAGCAATCCCAAGGCGTTCATTTTAACCGAGCAGCTTGACTCTTTAAGCCTTAGTCCCAGTGGAGAAAGTGGGTTAAGTATAGACCTTTTTGACTACTTTGATGCTGTTTGTTTCGATGTTCGCGGGACAGTTGGCGTAAACACACTAACTCAGCTATCGGCACGGTTAAGGGATACCAAGGTACCAATTTATGTGTCATGTCCAGAATTTGTAAACATGACAGTAGATCCCTGTCCATATGCCATGAAAAACGTTGGTGAGGTGCTTAACCAGCGAATTGAACACCTATTAATTCAAGCAATGTCCGTCGATGAGAAGGTAATAAATAGCCAGTTTGTGACAGATATGTTTACCGAGATGGGGCAGAAGTTTGCTAGCGATCCTTGGTTCATTGAATCACTCAAGGATGCCAAGGAGTTAAAATACGAACACCAAAACCTTAAACTTACACTAAAAACAGCGCTCGCGCAAGCGGGGAACAGAATAATCGACCTTGTAAGCACTGCTGATGAGCAGCAGTATAATGAGGCACAAGAGGTTAAAGAGCTTGTCAAAAAAAGGGAAGCTGAAAAAATCTTCAGCGCTCCTGACATCACTTATGAAAAAGCTCAAGAATTAGCCAAGCAGGATGTAAACTACGATGTCAAGTGTCAGATACGCAAGGCACGACTAAAGCATCAGTTGCCCGGTATTGAGGAAACATCCTCGTGGAACAGTGATTTTATTTACACAGTGCTACTCGACCAGACCCATTTTCTGGATCAACGGTGGAGGCTTAAGCAGTTTCAAGACGAGGAATTGTTCAAGGCTGTTTTCAAGTTTGAGAAAAAATACAGTTTTGAGTTTGGCTTCACGCCAAACGACATTTGGAAATCTACTAGCACAAAAATAGAAGCGTTAAAACTGTTAGGGATAGGACGGATTATTGAAACTGGTGTCTTCTCGTCTCAGGACGACTGGGTACAAGCAATGGTAAATCAGTACTACGACAGCCCGGAATGGTTCAACTTAATTGGAATACCAAAGGCGAAACAGTCGCTTAGGGAAGATGGTTCACTTAAAAGCCTCAAGCACGTGAAGACGATGATCGACCGATTCTTAGATTTCTTTGGACTTGAGTCTGAGCAGTCAAAGAAGAATAACGGAAAGAGGTCATACACTATAACGACACCAGTAGCGCTCGTAAACTACATATCGGATATTGACAAGTGCCTGAGCCACAGAGCCAGAGCGATTACAGACGAGATGCGGGAAATGTCCTTGAAGGAAGTTGCGGACAAGGCTGAAGAAACCCAAAGACAGCGACAACAGGCAGAGGAGCAGCAAGCTGAACTCAATAAAATAATGCTAGAACAGCAGCTAACTCATACCCATTCTGACTTAACGGGCGGAGTTTCCACTTCTATATATATAACCAATGGAAACTCAGCCCGTTCTATAGAAAATACATCCACTCACTCTGCTGTGTCACCTTTCCCATCTATATATATATACCAAACAGAAAAGGTGACACAGACCGAAGTATACAATATACCCACTACTGAAATAGAGGAAGTAGAGAGCCAGCTAGCTCATACCCATTCCGACTTAACGGGCGGAGTTTCCATTCCTATATATAACCAATGGAAACTCCGCCCGTTCTATAGAAAATACATCCACCATTAAAGCAGAGGAATGGAATAAGCCGGAATCCATTGCCGATGTGACCCAGATGCTGAATGACTGCGAGGATGCTGAAGCGCTTGCCCTGTTGCGGCAATGTGAGGTTCCTGCCGATATCTTCCGTCTAGCAGCGCGGCAGCTACCTCCCGAAAAACGTGAGCAGATTAAGCAGTGGGTTATCGAGCAGAATGCGTGTTCAGGCTAGATTGCCAGCCATTGGCAGGAATAGGGGAGGCTCATATCTTGCACCTGTCTGGATAAACCCTTAATACACCAATAAGAGTGTAGTAAAGTAACACGATTCGCGAGAATGAGCTTACGCGGCGGAAAAGTCATATATATAACTCTATAAATGTTGAGAATACGGTAACGGCTCTCAGCACAGGCGATCGTCAAATTGGAGAAGTGTCTGGATTTGCACTCATCAGGGGGGGGGGGGGGGGGGGGGGGGGGGGGGGGGGGGGGGGGCGGGCGGGGGGGGGGGGGGGGCGGGGGGGCCGG